>JACIXM010000438.1 GCA_014360395.1 Actinotalea sp. | reverse complement strand
GACCTCGGCGGCGTCCGGGCCGTCGAGGTTGACCGCCCACCCCCACGGGGTGTCGTGACGGTCGGTGAAGTACGGCCCGAACTCGCTGAGGTAGTTCCCCGACGGCCCGAGGTGGTTGTGCACGACGTCCAGGCACACCGCCAGGCCCCGCGCGTGCGCGGCGTCGACGAACCGCTGCAGCGCGGCGGGGCCGCCGTACGCGTCGTGGACGGCGTAGAGCGCGACGCCGTCGTAGCCCCAGCCGTGGACGCCGGGGAAGGCGGCGACCGGCATGAGCTCGACCACGTCGACGCCGAGCTCGACGAGCTCGTCGAGGTGCTCGACCGCGGCGTCCAGGGTCCCGGCGTCCGTGAACGTCCCGACGTGGAGCTCGTAGATCACCGCGCCGCGGACGTCCCGTCCGGGCCACTGCCCGTCCGTCCACGCGAAGGCCGTGGCGTCGAAGATGCGGCTGGGGCCGTGCACGCCGTGCGGCTGCCAGGGGCTGCGGGGGTCCGGGCGGGGCTCGCCCCCGTCGAGGCGGAAGGCGTAGTCGGTGCCGTCGGCCAGGTCGACCGGCGAGGTCCACCAGCCGCCGTCGTCCGCGGTCATCGCGTGGACCTCCGGCTCCGTGCCGCCCGGCAGGACCAGGTCGACGGCGTCGGCGCCGGGCGCCCACACGCGCGGGCGGGCGGAGGACTGCGGGGTCGGGTGGGGGTCGGCGGAACGGGGGGAGGTCGTGGTCGTCACCCGGTCAAGACTGCCCCGGCCGGACGAGGAGAGCCACCGGGCTCGTCTCGAGCAGCGCCGCGAGCGGCACCAGGCCGCCGGCGACCTCCCGTCCGCTCAGGGTGTCGACCCACGTGCCCTCCGGCAGGGCGACGATGTGCTCGCCCCAGCCGCCGAGGCGCTCCAGGGCCAGCGCCAGACGCGTGGCGACCGTGACGACCTGCGGCGCGCCGTCGGCGGTCCGGGCGAACGCCAGGGCGTTGCCCGAGGACGACGGGAGCGGCTGGTAGCCGGCCGCCTCGCCGACGAACGCCTCGGGGTGGTCCCGCCGGGCCCGCAGCGCGCGGGACGTGACGAGCAGCTTCTCGTCCGCGAGGGACCGGGGCTGCTGCTCCTCGAGCCGGTCGAGCGCCTGCTCGAGCGCCGCGTAGTCGACGGGCCGACGGTTGTCCGGGTCCACGAGGGCCACCGCCGGCACCTCGGTGCCCTGGTAGACGTCGGCGACGCCCGGCAGCGTGAGCTGGACGAGCTTCGTCCCGAGGGTCGTGGCGCGCACGCCGGGCGCGGTGCGTCGCACCCAGCCCGCGACGGCCTCCTGCACGGCCGGCAGGTCCCGGACCTGCCGGGCGTGGTCGAGCACGGCCTGCTCGTACGCCGCGTCGGGCGAGGTCCAGGTGGTGTGCGACTTGGCCTCCCGGACGGCCTTGGTGAGGTACTCGGCGAGCCGGTCGGCCGCGAGCGGGCCGTCGTCGCCCCAGGTTCCCGCGAGCGTCTGCCACAGGATGTTCTCGGTCCGGCCGTCCAGGATCGACGGCCGCAGGTCCGCGGTGGCGGCCCGCAGTGCGTCGACCAGCTCCGACCACTCGACCGGCAGCTCCGACAGCACGGCGAGGCGGGCCCGGACGTCCTCGCTGCGCTTGGTGTCGTGCGTCGACAGCCCGGTCATCGCGACGGGCGCGTGGTGCTGGGCACGCAGGGCGAAGGCGTGCAGCTCCTCGGGGCTGATGGCGAACCGCTCGGGGGCGCCACCGACCTCGGCGAGGCTGAGCAGGTGCGTCCAGCGGTAGAAGGCCGTGTCCTCCACGCCCTTGGCCATGACCGCCCCGCACACCTGCTGGAACCGGACGATGAGCTCGTCCCGGCGCGGTTCCCGGGTGCGCCCGGCCGAGCCGATCTCGTGGCCGAGGAGCATCTCGGCGAGCAGGTCGAGGGTCTCCAGCCGGTCGCCCTCGAGGTGGGCGCGCGCCCGGTGGACGCACTCGGCGAAGGCGGCGGCCGAGTCGGGGTGGACGGGTCGGCCCGGTGCGACGTAGTAGCGGTAGCGGTCGGCCGCCACGAGGAGCTCCACGAGGCAGTCGTGCAGCGAGCGCCGGGTGTGGTCGCGCAGCCGGACGTCGTCGCGGCAGATGTCTGCCGCGAGCCCGGCGAGGCGGTCCACCTCGGCGTACAGGGGGCCGCCGACGATCTCCCGCTTGGCCTCGTCGACGATCGCGGGGAGGGCGTCGGTGGTGTCCCCGGTGAGCCGGTGCATGACGGCGCCCAGCTCGCCGCCGCCGCCCGGGTCGACGAAGACGGCCTCGACGCGCCACATCGCGTCGTAGCCGGTCGTCCCGGCCGTCGCCCAGTCCTCGGGCAGCTCCTCGGTGGGCGCCAGGATCTTCTCGACGACCACCCACGCGTCGTCGGTGGCCCCGGCCAGGCGCTCCAGGTACCCCTGCGGGTCCGCGAGGCCGTCCGGGTGGTCGATGCGCAGGCCGTCGACCGTGCCGTCGTGGATCAGGTCGACGAGCACCCGGTGGGTCGCGTCGAAGACCTCGGGGTCCTCGACCCGCACCGCCGCGAGGGTGCCGACGTCGAAGAACCGCCGGTAGTTCAGCTCCTCGTTGGCGACCCGCCAGTACGCCAGGCGGTAGTGCTGGCGGTCGACGAGCTCCGCGAGCGGGAGGTGCTCGGTCCCGGGGCGGACGGGGAACACGTGGTCCCAGTAGCGCAGCACGGGTTGCGGCGCGTCGTCCTCGGTGCCCGGGACGACGGCCTCGTCCAGCACCAGCTCGTCCGCCGCGAGCACGGCGCCGAGGCGCCGGCCCAGCACCGGCATGAGCAGCGCGCCGTCCCCGGCGCTCCAGTCCACGTCGAACCAGGCGGCGTAGGGCGACTCGGGTCCGCGGGCGAGGACGGACCACAGGGCCCGGTTGTGCCACACCGGGGTGGGCACGGCCATGTGGTTCGGGACGACGTCCACCACCAGCCCCAGGCCGTGCTCGCGGGCGGTGGCGCGCAGGCGGCGCAGGCCGTCCGCGCCGCCCAGCACGGGGGAGATCTCGTCGTGGGCGACGACGTCGTACCCGTGCGTGCTCCCGGGCGCCGCCGTGAGGACCGGCGAGAGGTACAGGTGCGTCGCACCCAGCCGCGCGATGTACGGCACCCGGGCCGCGGCGTCGTCGAACGTGAAGTCCGCGTTGAGCTGCAGGCGGTAGGTCGAGACCGGGACCGGGCGACCCTGCGGGGGTCGACGTCGGGCCGGGCCCGGGCGAGCGTCCGTCATGCCGCTCCGCCGGCCACGGGGCGGGTGAGGACGACGACGGAGCGACCGGTGACGTCGATGGTGTCGCCGGCCTTGACCTCCGCACCGTCCTCGAGGTTGTGGTCCGTGTCCAGGACGCACGTCCACACCGACCCGTACTTGCGGCGCGGGATGGTGAAGCGGACCGTCTCCGGCGCCGCGTTGTAGAGCATGAGGAAGCTGTCGTCGGTCACCCGCTCGCCGCGGACGTCCGGCTCGGCGATCGCCTCGCCGTTGAGGAAGACCATGAGCGCCTTGGCGTAGCCCGCCTGCCAGTCCTCGTCGGACATCTTCGTGCCGGCCGTCGTGAACCAGACGATGTCCTTGAGCGCGGACTCCCCGCCGTGCTGCGCGCTGCCCGCGAAGAAGCGGCGCCGACGCAGCACCGGGTGGTCCCGGCGCAGTCGGACGATGCGGCGGGTGAACTCCAGGTGCGCTGCCTCCTCGTCCTGCAGGTCCCAGTCCATCCAGGTGGTCTCGTTGTCCTGGCAGTACCCGTTGTTGTTCCCGCCCTGGGTCCGCCCGATCTCGTCGCCGTGGGCGATCATCGGCACGCCCTGCGACGTGAGCAGCGTGGTGAGGAAGTTGCGCATCTGCCGCCAGCGCAGGGCCTCGACGGCCTCGTCGTCCGTCGGCCCCTCGGCGCCGCAGTTCCAGGACCGGTTGTGGCTCTCGCCGTCCGCGTTGCCCTCGCCGTTGGCCTCGTTGTGCTTCTCGTTGTAGGACACGAGGTCGCGCAGCGTGAACCCGTCGTGCGCCGTGACGAAGTTGATGGACGCGATCGGCTTGCGTCCGGTGTGCTCGTACAGGTCCGACGAGCCCGACAGCCGGCTCGCGAACTCCGCGAGCGTCGCCGGCTCGCCGCGCCAGTAGTCCCGGACCGTGTCGCGGTACTTGCCGTTCCACTCGCTCCACAGGGGCGGGAAGCCACCGACCTGGTAGCCGCCCTCGCCGACGTCCCACGGCTCGGCGATGAGCTTGACCTGGCTGACGACCGGGTCCTGCTGGACCAGGTCGAAGAAGGCCGAGAGGCGGTCGACCTCGTGGAACTGGCGGGCGAGGGTCGAGGCGAGGTCGAACCGGAAGCCGTCGACGTGCATCTCGTTGACCCAGTACCGCAGCGAGTCCATGAGGAGCTGCAGGACGTGGGGGTGCCGCATGAGGAGCGAGTTCCCCGTGCCTGTCGTGTCGTAGTAGTGGCGCTTGTCCTCGTCCACGAGCCGGTAGTACGCCGCGTTGTCGATCCCGCGGAAGGACAGCGTCGGGCCCAGGTGGTTGCCCTCGGCCGTGTGGTTGTAGACGACGTCGAGGATCACCTCGATGTCCGCCTCGTGCAGGGCCTTGACCATCTGCTTGAACTCCTGCACCTGCTTGCCCGGCGTCGAGGACGCCGCGTAGCCGTTGTGCGGGGCGAAGAAGCCGATGGTGTTGTAGCCCCAGTAGTTCGCCAGCCCCTTCTCCTGCAGCGTGGGGTCGTGGACGAACTGGTGCACGGGCATGAGCTCGATGCCGGTGATCCCGAGGTCACGCAGGTGGTCGATGATCGCCGGGTGGGCCATCCCGGCGTAGGTGCCCCGCAGCTCCTCCGGGATGCCCGGGTGCTGCATCGTCAGGCCCTTGACGTGCGCCTCGTAGACGACGCTCTCGTGGTACTCGTGCATCGGCGGCCGGTCGTGGCCCCAGTCGAAGAAGGGGTTGATGACGACCGAGGTCATCGTGTGGCCGAGGGAGTCCTCGGTGTTGAAGGACTCGGGGTCGCCGAAGTCGTAGGAGAAGAGCGCCTGGTGCCCGTCGACCTGACCGTCGATGGCCTTGGCGTAGGGGTCCAGGAGCAGCTTCGCCGGGTTGCACCGGTGACCGTTCGCCGGGTCGTAGGGACCGTGCACGCGGAAGCCGTACCGCTGCCCGGGCTGCACCGAGGGCAGGTAGCCGTGCCAGACGAAGGCGTCCACCTCCGGCAGGTCGATGCGTTCCTCGGTGCCGTCGTCGGCGATGAGGCAGAGCTCCACGCGCTCTGCGACCTCGGAGAAGACTGCGAAGTTGGTACCCGTGCCGTCGAACGTCGCGCCGAGGGGGTAGGGCCTGCCTGGCCAGATCTGCATGGGGCAAGAGTGCCAGGCCCTCGGTCCGTCTGCTCCCGCTGCGCCCGATCTGTGGGTGTGCCGGTGATCACGGCGTCCGCGCACGCCGACGGCCGGCCGGTGCGCGGGACCGCTCCGGCCGGCCGACCGACCGCTCAGATGAACAGCAGCTGCGCCCCCTCGGTGAGCTCGATGAAGTCGCTGGCAGTGATGATCCCCTCGACCTCCTCGTACAGGTCGGCCTCCGTGAGCCGGTTCATGTCGGCGGTGAGCCGGCAGGCCCACAGGTGCCCTCCGGCGGCGACGATCTGCTCCAGGAACTCGGGCACCTCGGGCACGTCGAGGTCGGCGATGGACTTCTTCAGCTGCCGGGTCGCCATGGCCGTCATGCCGGGCAGGGGGGTGAGGCCCTGCGGCATGTGCGTCGCCGTGTTGCCGACGGGGGTGAACTTCAGGTCGTGCATCCGCGACTTCGTGATCATGTCGAAACCCCAGAACGTGAAGAACAGGTGCGTCTCCACGCCCTCGCCCAGGGCCGCGTTCCCGAGGATGAGCGCGGGGTAGGCCATGTCCAGGTTGCCCTTGGAGCAGATGATGGCGAGCTTGCGGCCGGTGGTGGCCTCGTCGTCGAACGACGGGACGATCGGTGCGTCGGTCATGGTGCGTCCTCTCCTGCGGTGGCGGGCGTCAGACGCAGCCGCGCGGCTTGGGCAGGCCGGCGATGTACGCCATCTTCTTCGCCGGCTTCTTCGGGAACAGCTCGAACTGCTGCTTGGTGGGGAAGCCGCCCACGGTCTGCACGCGGCGGGTGGTGGCGGTCTCGCCCTGGGTCTGGAAGTCCTCCCGGAGGAACCGGATGACCTTCCAGTGCTCCTCGGTCATGTCGATGCCGATGGCGGCGGCGAGCGTCTTGCCCAGGCCCTCGTCCCACTCGGACGGGTCGGTCAGGAAGCCCTCGGCGTCGACGTGCACCTCGCGGCCGTCGATGGTGGTGACAGGCATGGTTCAGTCCTCTCCGAAGCTCGGCACGATGCCGACGGGTGTGGGGGTCTCGCCGGCCGTGCCGCCGGCGGTGGTGCGACCGTTCGGCGGGACCTGCTTGCCCGCCATGGACATGTGCGCGGGGACCGGCATCCGCCGGCCGGGCAGGAGCACGTGCCAGTAGAGGTGGCGGAACGCGAGCTTGCCGAGGTGGTTGATGCGGCTCTCGCGCAGGAGCTTCATCGGCCCGACCTTCGGCAGGGGGTACGTCCCCGGCAGCGGCTCGGTGTCGTAGTTGAAGTCGATGAGCAGCGCCTTGCCCGCGCCGGACTCGATGAAGCAGTTGGCGTGCCCGTCGAAGAGGTCCGTCATGGGCCTGCCCTCGACGTGGGCGAGGAAGTTCTCGGTGAAGCCGTCGACCTGGAAGTGGGCGACCGAGCCGGCCTTCGAGGCCGGTGTGTTCGCCGCGTCCCCGACGGCGAAGACCCGGTCGTCGTCGACCGAGAGGAGGGTCTGCTTGTCGACCCGCACGTAGTTCAGCTCGTCGCCGAGGCCGCTGCGGGCGACGTAGTCGGCCCCCATGTTCACCGGGATCGTCACCAGCAGGTCGAAGGGGACCTCCCGCTCGTCGTACGAGCGCAGCACGTGCTCGTCGCCGTCGACGCTCTCGACGACGAAGTCCGGCTCGAGGGCGATCCGGCGCTCGGTGAGCATCGTGCCGAGGTACTCGGCCGAGACGGGCTTGGTGAACGCGCCGGGGAGCGGCGTGGCATACGTGATCTCGACCTGGTCCCGCAGGCCGCGCTCCCGGAAGAAGGAGTCGGCGAGGAAGGCGAACTCCAGGGGCGCGACCGGGCACTTGATCGGCATCTCGGCCACGTGCACGACGAGCCGGCCGCCCCGCCAGTCCGCCAGCCGCGCGGCGAGACGCATGGCCCCGGCGTAGGTGAAGAACTCGTGCACGTCGCCGCCCGCCATGGCCTCCTCGAGCCCGGGCGTCTCCGCCGGGCGCGGAGTCGTTCCGGTGGCGATGACGAGGTAGTCGTAGGGCAGCTCGCGGCCGTCCTGGAGGAGGACCGTGCGGCCGTCGGTGTCGACCCGGTCGATCGTGCCCGTGACGAGGTCCACGTCCTTGCGCAGCGTCGCACGCACGGGCTTGCTGACGTCCTTGGGCCGCATCGAGCCGAAGGGCAGGAAGAGGTAGCCGGGCTGGTAGCGGTGGGTGTCCGACTGCTCGACCACGGTCACGTGCCACTCGTGCTCCGGCAGGCGCGGACGGAGCCGGTTGACGACCATGGTCCCGGCCGTCCCGGCCCCGAGGACGACGAGCCTTCTCATCGGGGCTCCCTGGTGCTCGCTGGTCCGCCCGCGGGCGGCAGACGGCGTCGCCGTCCTACCGACGACGCTAGGAAGCCGTCGGCCCTCCTGACAGGGACGAAGGTCCGAATACCCCCAGCCGTATCGGTGGGATGCGTCACCGGACGTCGGGCGGGCTCCCGGATGCGGGGTCCCTCCAGCGGTGCGACGGTGGCCCCATGAGCGAGCAGACACCTTCGGAGCAACCGTACGACCCGGCGCAGGACCCCGACGCGGACCCGGAGAACCTCGAGCCGCGGACCGGCCGGCAGGCCGCGGGCGGGCCCTCCGGCGACGACCCGGACGCGGACCCCGACATGCTCAACCCGCGCGACGGCGGCGCGACCGACGGCACCTGACCCCACGGGAGGCAGGCGTGCGAGCAGGGCTCAGCGCGCCAGCCGCTCCACGACGCCGCCGTAGACCTGCGGCAGGCGACGAGCGAGCGGGACGACGGTGCCGCGCAGCGGCGACGTGGCCGCCAGGACGAGCGCACCCGTCAGCACCCGGTAGTCCCGGGTCGCCGCCCGCCAGGCCCGTTCGTACGCGGCCGCGTCCTCGAGCGTGGCGACCGCGGCGCGCGCCTGCGCGAAGCCCACGCGCAGCCCCTCGCCGGTGAGCGCGTCGACGTAACCGGAGGCGTCCCCGACGAGGCGGACGACCGGGGTGCTCCGCGCGGAGGTGCGTTGCCGGAGCGGGCCGGCGCCCCGGACCGGGCCGTCCGGCGCGGCGTCGGCCAGCCGCGCCGCGAGCTCGGGCAGCTCCGCGAGGGCGGCGTCCACGTCGCTGCCCCGTGGGCCGAGGACGGCGATGCCCACGAGGTCCTCCGCGACGGGCGTCACGTAGGCCTCCACGCTGGGGGACCAGTGCACCTCGACGAGGTCGCTCCACGGCGCGACCCGGTAGTGCCGCCGCAGGCCGTACCGGCGGCGGTCGGCCCGTCCGCTCCTCGCCGCCTCGAGCCCCAGGGCGCGGCGGACGGGTGAGTGCAGGCCGTCGCACGCCAGCACGCGGCGCGCGGTGATCCGTCGTCCCGCCTCCGGCCCGCCCTCGGTGACGGCCGGGACCACGTCGACGACGGCGCCGTCGTCCTCGGGCGTGACCTCGGTGACCCGCCCCCGCACCAGGACGGCTCCGGACGCGACGGCGCGCTCCTGGAGGGCGGCGTGCAGGGTCGTCCGCCGCACGCCGCGGCCCGCGGCGGACCGGAACCGGTGGTCGGCGTGCCGGCCCTCCCGGCGGTAGCTGATCCCGGCGAGGGTGCGGCCGGGCGGGTCGACGTCCCACGCGTGCAGCAGGGCGAGCGCACCCGGCATGAGTCCCTCGCCGCACGCCTTGTCGACAGGCCCCTCCCGCGGCTCCACCACGACGACGTCGAGACCGGCCCGCCGGCACTCGATCGCGGCCGCGAGGCCGACCGGACCACCGCCGACGACGAGGACCTCCGTGTCCGGGCGCCGTGCCATCGCGACAGTCCCTAGGACGCCGCGAGGGCGCGTGCCAGGGCACGCTCCTCGGCGGGGATCCGGAACCGCCACAGCAGGACGGCGTTGAGCACCGTGAACGCGACGGCCGTCATCCAGGCCGTGTGCACGAGCGGCAGGGCGATGCCCTCGACGACGACGGCGACGTAGTTCGGGTGCCGGAACCAGCGGTAGGGCCCGCGGTCGACCAGGGGCAGGCCCGGGACGACGATGACGCGGGTGTTCCAGCGCGGCCCGAGCGTCGTGATGCACCACCAGCGCAGGACCTGGCTCCCCACCACCAGCGCGAGCATCGGCCAGCCGAGCCACGGCAGGAACGGTCGGTCCGCGAGGAGCACCTCGACCACGCAGGCGACCAGCAGCGCGGTGTGCAGGGCGACCATCGCGGGGAAGTGCCCGCGGCCGCTCTCGATCCCGCCGCGCGCGAAGGACCACCGGGCGTTGCGGGCGGAGACGACCAGCTCGGCGAGGCGCTCGACCGCGGTGGCGGCCACGACGACGACGTAGAGCGTCAGCACGGGACCGGCTCCGGCCAGCGCAGCAGCACGAGCTCGGCGCTGACACCGGGCCCGAACGCGACGACCATCCCGGGGGAGCCCGGCTCGGGCGGGGGTCCCTCGAGCGTGCGGTGCAGCACGTCGAGCACGGAGGCCGACGAGAGGTTCCCGACGGCCGCGAGCGAGGCCCGACTGGTCCGCAGGGCCTCGTCGGGCAGGTCCAGCGCCGCCTGCACGGCGTCGAGGATCCTCGGGCCGCCCGCATGGACGACCCATGTGGTCACGTCGCCCGGCTTGAGGTCGTGGTCGGCCAGCAGTGCCTCGGCGTCGGGGCCGAGGCCCGTCTCCACGAGCGCCGGCAGCTCGGGCGAGAGCACGATCCGGAAGCCGTCGGCGCCGACGTCCCAGCCGAGCGCCCCCTCCGTCCCCGGGTACAGCCGGCTGCGTGTGGCCACGACCTCGGGGCCCCGGCGCGCGCGGGCCACCGCCGGGTGGGCGTCGCCGACGACGACGGCGGCCGCCGCACCGTCACCGAACAACCCGCTCGCGACCATGTTGGCGCGGGACCGGTCCCCGCGCTGCACCGTCAGGGAGCAGAGCTCCAGGCAGACCAGCAGCGCGACGTCGGCGGGGTGGCCTACGAGGTAGTCGTGCACGCGGGCGAGCCCCGCGGCGCCCGCCACGCACCCGAGCCCGAAGGACGGCAGCCGTCGGACGTCAGGGCGCAGCCCCAGTCGTCCGACGAGCAGGGCGTCCACCGACGGGGCGGAGATCCCGGTGACCGAGGTGAACAGGACGTGGTCGACCTCCTGCGGCGCGATGCCGGCGGACCGCAGCGCCTCCGCAGCGGCCTGCTCCGCCAGGTCGGTGCCGAGCGTGCGGAACAGCTCGTTCGTCGCCCCGAAGTCGCCGAGGCCGGCGTACTCGTGGGGCGACAGCGCGAGGTGGCGGGTCGTGACGCCGCTGTTGCGGTGCACCTTCGCCAGGAGCGCTCGGGAGGTGGGGTCCGGGGCCAGGAGGGGGCCGACGGCGGCGGTGATCTCCTCCTGCGTCCACGGGGGACCCGGCAGCGCGGGTGCGACGGAGATCACGTGCGACATCCGGGCATCGTGTCACGCTGTCCGTCATCCGTCCCCTCTGCGGCCCGCCGGCGACGGATCGCTCTCAGCAGAGGACGGGCCGGCCCCCGCGCGACAGGAGGAGACCAGGTGGGCACGACGAGCCGCATGGACCCGAGGACGACCGGGCGGCTGCGTCGGACCGCGCTGGGCCTGGCCCTCGCGTGCCACACCGGACCGACCGTCGTGGTCACGGCGCTGTCGGCCGCCGTGGCGGTTGCGCTGGACGCCCCCGGGCCGGTGCTCGCCGTCGTCGTGGTCTCGGTGCTGCTGGGACAGCTGTCGATCGGGTGGTCCAACGACTGGATCGATGCCCCGCGGGACCTGCGGGTCGCCCGCGCGGACAAGCCGGTCGTGCGCGGCCTGGTCGGTATCGGGGTTCTGCGTGCCGGCGCGGTCGGCGCTGCGGTCGGAGGTACGACCCTGCCGTTCGTGCTCGGTCCCGGCCCGGGTGCGGCGCACCTGGTGCTGGTCGCGTCCGGCTGGCTGTACAACGCGGGGCTGAAGTCGACGGCCTGGTCGTGGCTGCCCTACGCGACGGCGTTCGGTGCGCTTCCGGCGTTCGTCGTGCTGGCGCTGCCGGGCAGCCCTCGACCGGCGCCCTGGCTCGTGCTCGTCGGAGCGCTGCTCGGCGTCGGCGCGCACCTCGCCAACGTGCTGCCGGACCTCGAGGACGACGCGGCCACGGGAGTGCGCGGGCTCCCGCACCGGCTGGGGCGCCGGTGGACCGGCGTGCTCGCCCCGGCACTGCTCGCGGCCGGGACGGGGACGGCCGTCCTCGCCCCGGCGGGTCCCCCCGGGCCGGGGGCCGTGGTCGTCGGGGGCCTGGCCGTCGTGCTCGGTATCGTCGCAGGTGCCGTGGGTGTGGTGCGTCCCCGCAGCAGGCTGCCCTTCACCCTGGCGATGGTCGTGGCCGTCCTGTGCGTCGTGGCCCTCGTCGTCTCGGCCGACGCCGCCACCTGACCGGTCGGTGCCGTGTCGGTGGTCGGGCGGACGATGGCTGCATGGCCCTTCTGGACGTCCCGCGCCGCGCCGCGGTGAGGTGCCCGCTCGCGCTGCCGGGCTTCGCATCCCGGTCGCACTGGGGCTGGGACCCGGTCCTGGAGTGCTACTGGGCGCGGCTCCTGCCGCGGTCCCGCGGCGGCCCCGTGGTGGAGGTCTCCCGGGAGCACCTCGTGGCGACGTTGCCGTCGCTGGCGCGCGCCCTGGCCGCCCGGTCAGGTCTGGACGAGGGGGAGGTGCTCGTGGCGCTGACCGGCGGCGTCGTCGGAGCCCCGAGAGGCGGGACCCGGGTTCTGTGCCTAGCCTCGAAGGGGTCAGGACCAGCCGAAGGAGGAGCCATGGGCAACGACGACAAGCTGCGCAACACCGGCGAGGAGTGGGGCGGCAAGGCGAAGGAGGGCGCGGGTCGGGTGATCGGCGACCGCGATCTGGAGGCCGAGGGCCGCACGGACCAGTCCAAGGCGAGCATCAAGCAGGCCGGCGAGAAGGTGAAGGACGCCTTCCGCGACTGATACCGAGCATGCGGGGGCAGCCCCCGTTCGCCGGCGGGAGCACCGCCGGCCGGAAGGACCGGAGCGCCAGGGGGTGCTCCGGTCCTTCTGTCAGTGTGCGCCGATCGCCCGCGCCTCGGCGACGGCGGCCGCCACGCCGTCGGTCCACGGCTCTCCGTGCCCGGGCAGCACGGTCCCGGCGCCCGTTGCGGCGAGCCGGTCCAGCGAGCGCAGGTTCAGCTCGGAGTCCGCGGTCGCGGCCCCGGCGATGATCTGGGGACCGTCCAGGCCGGTGTACGGGTCGAGCGTGACGAGGGCGTCCCCCGTCAGCACGACGTCACGGTCCGGCAGGTGCAGGGCGACGTGCCCGAAGGTGTGCCCCGGGGTGAGCAGGACGCGGGGGCGTCCGGGGAGGTCCAGCTCCTCGTCGTCGGCCAGGGGGAGCAGGTCCCGGACGCCGCGCACCTTCAGGGCCCCGGCCCGGGCCATCGCGGCGAGGATCCGCAGAGACGCGGGGTGGCGGAACGGGTAGCCGGCCCGGAGGTTCTCGTGGGCGTACCGGTACGGGTGCGCCGCCAGCCAGTGGTCCTCCTCGTGCGCCCACACGGGCACGCCCAGGCGCTCCTGGAGTCGGACGGCGAACCCGACGTGGTCGAAGTGCGCGTGGGTGAGGACCAGGCCGACGACGTCCTCGGGCCGGTAGCCCAGCTCCCGCAGGGCGAAGCCCATGATGGGCCACGTGCCCGGCAGGCCTGCGTCGACCAGGAGCACCCTGCCGTCGTCGTCGGCCAGGACGTAGCAGTTGACGTACGCGTGCTCCAGGCGGTGCACCCGGTCGGCGACCTCGGTCGTGAGCATCGGTCCTCCTCCACCTCGACGACGCCGGCTGTCCCCACCGTAGGAGACAGGGGACCGACGGCGCCCCCTTCGGGTCGCGGTCCCGTGCGGAAGATCTCAGCCGGCGACCGGTGCTGGGACCAGCACCCCGCTGTCCAGGGCGATCTCCGCGTCCAGCGCGACGTAGCCCCGCTCGCCGAAGAGCACGGTCACCCGGCCCGCCTCGACGACGGCCACGGTGCCCGGCCCCCACTCGGCGTGCTCGACCGGCTGACCGACGCGGAGCCGCTCGTCGGCCACGTCCCGGCTGGTCCCTGCGTCGCAGGCGTCGCAGGTGCCGCACCGGTCCGGGTGCTCCTCGCCGAGGAGCTCGAGCAGGACGCGGCGACGGCAGTCCGTCGTCTCGGCGTAGGTCCGCACGAGCTCGACCCGGGAGCGCTCCAGCGCCGCGGAGCGCTCCCGGTGCTCACTCAGCGCGTCGAGGACCTGGGCCGGCGACCGGTCGTCCTCCCGGACCCACGCGTCACCGTCGTCGCGGGCCGCGCCCACGACGGCCAGGAGGCCGAGGACCCGGCTGGTCGTCCGTGCGCTGGTCCCGGCGCGCCGGGTGACCTCGGAGCGCGGGACCGCTGCGGCGCCACGCCGGCCGAGCGCGGCGAGGACCGCACGGACCGTCGCGGCTCGCGGGGCGCCCCCGGAGCGCAGGTACTGGTTGCGGCCCACGTCGGCCGGGTCGTGGACGAGGACGGCGACCGCGGGCTCACCGTCACGACCGGCGCGCCCGACCTCCTGGTAGTACTCGTCCAGCGACGTCGGCGCGCCCGCGTGGACCACGAACCGGACGTCGGCGCGGTCGACGCCCATCCCGAAGGCGCTCGTGGCGACGACGAGGTCGACCCGCCCCGACAGGAACGCCCGCTCGGTCTCGCCGCGCAGCGCCGCCCGGAGCCCCGCGTGGTACCCGAGCGGTGCGGCGCCCGCGGCGCGGAGCGCTGCGACGAGGTCCTCGACCTGGCGCCGGGTGCGGGCGTAGACGATGCCCGCCCCGGCGGTCGACGTCGCGGCCTCGACGACCGCACGGTCGCGGTCCGCCTCACCGGCGACCGTCCGGGCGCCGAGCCAGATGTTGGGCCGGTCCGCGTCGTGCACGAGGACGCGCGCGTCGTCCAGGTCCAGGCGCTCGGCCACCTCGTCCCGCACGCGCGGCGACGCGGTGGCCGTCAGCGCGAGGACGCGGGGCACGCCGAGGCGCCGGCGGGCGCCGGCGAGGTGGAGGTAGTCGGGCCGGAAGTCGTGGCCCCACTCGCTGACGCAGTGCGCCTCGTCGACGACCAGCAGCGCCGGCCGGGCCTGCTGCAGGACGTCGAGCACGTCGTCGCGGGCGAGCTGCTCCGGGGCCACGAGGACGACGTCGAGCTCACCGCGCGCCGCGGCCTCCGTCACGGCGCGACGGCGGCCGGCGGAGAGCGCGGAGCTGAGGGCGGCGGCGCGCAGACCCGCCTGCTGCAGGGCGGTGACCTGGTCGCGCTGGAGCGCCAGGAGTGGTGAGACGACCACCGTGGTGCGACCGGACAGGAGCGTCGCCACGGCGTAGACGGCGGTCTTCCCCGCGCCGGAGCGGGCGACCAGGAGCGTGTCGTGCTCGGCCAGCCCGTCGAGGGCCTCGCGCTGGGCCTCCCGCAGGTCGGCCCCGGGCCCCAGGACGCGGCGGACGGCCTCGTCCCAGGGGACGCCGGCGGTGGTCTGTCGGTCGTGCCCGGCCGGGCGGCGCGTCGTCATGCGAGCCGTTGTATCCCGGCCACGACGACGCCGCCCGCCGGGCGGGGCGTCGGCCGTCGGTGCGGCCCGGTCAGGCCCGCGAGGTCATCGGCACGGCGAAGGCGACCGAGGCCAGCACGATCCCGACGGCGAACAGGGCGCCGGAGGCCAGGTCGAAGCTGTACGCCATGAGGACGAACGCGCCGATGAGGAGCAGGAAGCACAGCGCGAACGTCAGGACGCCGGACGGCGCGGGACGCTCGGTCGTCGGCTCGCTCCAGGTGTGCTCGCGCTCGTCCACAGGATCTCCTCGGCTCGGGGGGCGGTGGGGTCACTGTCGCGGAGCCCTGCCCGGGGTGCAAGTGCGTCTCGTCCGGGCCTCAGCCTGCCGCTGCGCCGGGTCCGGGTCCCGCCGGGGCGGCGCCCCCACGCGCCAG
>JACIXM010000437.1 GCA_014360395.1 Actinotalea sp. | reverse complement strand
CGGCACGCGGGGACGCGGGCGTCCGGCGCCTGAGGGGAACCCTGCCGCCCAGCGGCAGGGCCTGGGAGGATGGGGACCCACGAGGAACGGAGGACCTGAGCCTTCGGTCCCAGGCGCCGGCAGCTCGCGGCGTCGTACGGTCTGCTGGCCCGGGGGTTCGCGACACCCCTGGCAGACGGGGGAACGTCCATGGGGAGCACCGGGAGCACCCGGGCACGCGGCACGGCGACGGTGACCCGGGCCGTGCCGCCGGAGGCGGTGCGCGTGCGCCGCGACGGAGTCGAGCTCGCCGTCCTGGGCATGACGTGCCGCGCCTGCGAGGTCCGCATCGGCAAGGCCCTGCGGCGCGTGCCGGGCGTCACCGACGTCGACGTCTCCGCCGCCCACAGCCGCGCGCGGGTGCGCACCGACGCCGTCGTGCCCGTCGAGCGACTCGCCGCGGCGGTACGTCGGGCGGGGTACGAGCTGGGCGCGGAGCGCCGCCCGTGGCTGACCCGGGACCGGCGCGTCTGGCGCGACGTCGCGCTGGCGACCGCGGCCGTCGCCGTCGTCGCGGTGGCGGTCGGGGCGACGGGCCTGCAGGAGGTCTCGGCGGGCTGGGGCGCGTCGGCGATGGGCGGCAGCCTCGTGCTCGTCGTCCTGCTCGGTGTGGCCGCCGGCCTGTCGACGTGCATGGCGCTCGTGGGCGGGCTCGTGCTGGCCGTGTCCGCGCGCCACGCGCAGGTCCTGACGGCGCGCGAGGGCACCGACGGCACGGCTCGGTCGGCCTCACGGGCCGGTGGTGGACGGGCGGAGGCACGGCCCGGCACGACGTCCTCGTCGGCCTGGCAGCGGCTGCGCCCGCACGTCGCGTTCAACGTCGGCCGCGTCGTCGGCTTCGGCCTGCTGGGCGCGCTCCTCGGTGCGATCGGCTCGGCGGTCCGCCTCAGCGGCGGTGCCGTCGCGCTGATGACCGTGGTGGTGTCCCTGGCGATGGTCGCCGTCGGCCTGCAGCTGACGGCCGTGTCCCCCCGGCTGGCCGGGCGCACCGTGGCGCTGCCGGAGTCCTGGTCGCGCCGCCTGCGCCTGGACGACCGCGCCGCCGGCGGCTACCGCGACACGCGGACGGCGGCGCTCGGCGCGGCCACGTTCCTCCTGCCCTGCGGCTTCACCCAGGCGGTCCAGCTCTACGCGATCTCCACCGGGGACCCGGTGCGGGCCGGCGTCGTCATGGCGCTGTTCGCCCTGGGCACGGTGCCGGGGCTCCTCGCGATCGGCGGCCTCACCGCGTTCGGGCCGTCCCGGCGGCCGACGACGGCGCCGCGGTTCCTCCGGTTCGCCGGCGTCGCCGTCGTCGCGTTCGCGGTGGTGAACCTGTCCGGCGCGGCGACGGTGCTGGCGCCCGGGCTGCTCGGCGGTCCCGGGCCGGCGGCGCACGCCGCGGGCGCGCGGGGGCTGGACGCGCTGTCGGCGAACGTGACCCTCGAGGACGGCGTGCAGGTCATGCGGACCACGCAGGTCGTCGACGGGTACGAGCCACGGGTCGCGACGGTCGTGGCCGGGACGCCGGTCCGCTGGGAGATCGACTCCGTGGCGGCCAGCTGCGCGAGCGCGCTGTACGCCCCGGACCTCGGCGGCGGGTCCGCGCCGGTCCTGCTGCCCCCGGGGGTGACGACGCTGGAGTTCACGCCGCAGGAGCCCGGTCGTCTGCACTACTCGTGCGCGATGGGGATGTACACCGGCGCCGTCGACGTCGTCGCGCCGTAGGCCGTCGCGGCACCCGGAGGGCCGCCCCGGCACGGAGCCGTCGTCGTCGTGGGGTCGCGGCGGCCGGGCACCCGGTCCAGGCTCGGGACATGACCGACGCCCCAGCGCTGGAGCTCCTGACGTTCGGGCACGGCACGGCCGACGCCACGCTGATGACCTCCCTCTTGCAGGACGCGGGGGTCGAGGCGCTCGTC
>JACIXM010000436.1 GCA_014360395.1 Actinotalea sp. | reverse complement strand
TCCAGCCTCTGCCGCAGGGCCGTGAGCTCCTGGCGCACCGGCGCCGGGACCCGGTCACCGAACACCGCGAAGAACTCCTCGGTGAGGTCGCACTCCTGGGCCCACGCCTCGGCGTCCACGCGCAGGAGCTCGTCCAGGTCCTCCGGGGGCAGGTCCAGGCCGTCCAGGTGCAGCGCGCCGTCGGCCGGCACGCGGCCGATCGGGGTGTCGACCGCCTCGGCCGTCCCCTCGACCCGACGCAGCACCCACTCCAGGACACGGGAGTTCTCGCCGAAGCCCGGCCACAGGAACCGGCCGTCCTCGCCCTTGCGGAACCAGTTGACCTGGAACAGCCGCGGCGCGCCGTCGCCGAGCTCCTCGCCCATGCGCAGCCAGTGCGCCCAGTGGTCCGCCATGTTGTAGCCGCAGAACGGCAGCATCGCGAACGGGTCGCGGCGCAGCGTGCCCACCGTGCCCTCCGCGGCCGCCGTCTGCTCCGAGGCGATCGTGGCGCCGAGGAAGACCCCGTGCGCCCAGTCCCGCGACTCGATGACCAGCGGCACGTTCGAGGCGCGGCGCCCGCCGAAGAGGATCGCGTCGATCGGCACGCCGGCGGGGTCCTCCCAGCTGTCGCTGATGCTCGGGCAGCGGTCCGCCCGGACCGTGAACCGGGAGTTCGGGTGGGCGGCGGGTCGGCCGCTGTCGGGCGTCCAGTCCTCGCCGCGCCAGTCGATGAGGTGCGCAGGCGGCTCGTCCGTCAGCCCCTCCCACCACACGTCGCCGTCGTCGGTCAGCGCGACGTTGGTGAAGACCGTGTCGGAGCGGGTCATCTCCACGGCCGTGGGGTTCGACGTCTCGCCGGTGCCGGGGGCGACGCCGAAGAAGCCGGCCTCGGGGTTGATCGCCCGCAGGCGGCCGTCGGGACCCGGGCGCATCCAGGCGATGTCGTCCCCGATCGTCTCCGCCGTCCAGCCCGGCACGGTGGGCCGCAGCATCGCGAGGTTGGTCTTGCCGCACGCGGAGGGGAACGCGGCGGCGACGTGGTGCCGGCGGCCCTCCGGCGAGGTCAGCCGCAGGACGAGCATGTGCTCGGCGAGCCAGCCGTTGTCGCGCGCCATGACCGACGCGATCCGCAGGGCGAAGCACTTCTTGCCCAGCAGGGCGTTGCCGCCGTAGCCGGAGCCGTAGGACCAGATCTCGCGGCTCTCGGGGAAGTGGACGATGTACTTGGTGTCGTTGCACGGCCACGGCACGTCCTGCCGGCGCCGGCCGGCCGCGTCCACGAGCGGCATGCCGACGCTGTGGATCGCCGGGACGAAGTCGCCGTCGGCGCCGAGCTGGTCCAGGACCGCGGTCCCGACGCGCGTCATGAGATGCATGCTGACGACGACGTAGGGCGAGTCGGTGATCTCCACCCCGTACTCGGCCAGGGGCGAGCCGACCGGGCCCATGGCGAACGGGATGACGTACATCGTGCGGCCGCGCATCGACCCGGCGAAGACGCTCGTCAGCTCCGCGCGCATCGCGCCGGGCGCGCGCCAGTTGTTGGTCGGTCCGGCGTCCTCCGGCCTACGGGAGCAGATGAACGTCCGGCTCTCCACGCGTGCGACGTCGTCGGGCGCGGACCGGGCGAGGAAGGACCGCGGGCGCTTCACGGGGTCCAGCGGGAGGAACGTGCCGTCCTGCACCAGCTGCGCGGTCAGGCGGTCGTACTCCTCCTGCGAGCCGTCGCACCAGACGATCCGGTCCGGCCGCGTGAGCTCGGCGACCGACGCGACCCACGACCGCAGCCGGCGGTGGCGGGTCGGCGTGGCGCCGGCGTCGGCGCCGCTGCGCGTCGTGGCATCCGACGCGTGCGGCGCGGCGGGCCGGGGCGCGGGCAGGACGTCGGGGCGGTCCTCGAGCGTGGTCATGTCATCCCTCTCGTCGGCGCGCGCCGGATCCCGGCGCCTGTCTCCACTCTCGTGCGAATCTCCGACGTTTCCAACCGGAGGGCGGTGTAAGAACGGCGGTTCTTTCGCTACTGTCACGGACATGAGAGATGGTGACCCGTCGCCGGGTGCGGCCGGCCGCGGCGGGCGGGCGCGCCCCGTCATCCCGATCGCCGACGACGCCCCCGCCCCGCAGCCGCCGGGCTCCGCCCTCCTGACCCTCGGGCGCCGCATCCGGCACCTGCGCACCACCCGCGGGATGACGCTCGACCAGCTGGGCGCCGTCGTCGGCACGACGGCCAGCCAGCTCTCCCTGGTGGAGAACGGGCGGCGCGAGCCGCGCATCTCGCTCCTGCAGGCGATCGCGGACGCCCTCGGCACGACGCCCACCGACCTGCTCGCCCAGGAGCCGCCGTCCCGGCGCGCCGCGCTCGAGATCGCCCTGGAGCGCGCTCAGGCCACGTCCCTGTACGGCGAGCTCGGCCTGCCGGTCGTCCGCCCCGGCAAGAGCCTGCCGACCGAGGCGCTCGAGGCGCTCGTCGGCCTGCACTCCGAGCTCGCCCGCCGGGCGGACGCGGCCATCGCCACCCCGGAGGAGGCGCGCCGGGCGATCACGGCGCTGCGGCTGTGGATGCGCGAGCGCGACAACTACCTGCCGGAGATCGAGGCGGCGGCGGCGGAGACCCTGCGCCACGGCGGGTACACCTCGGGCGCCCTGACCCACCGCGCCGTGGCCCGGATGGCCGAGCACCTCGGGTTCACGCTCCTGCACGTGGACGACCTGCCGCACTCCACGCGGACCGTCACCGACCTCGCGAACGGGCGCATCTACCTGCCTCCCGCGTCCATCCCCGGCGGGCACGGGCTCCGGTCGCTGGCGCTGCAGGCCATCGCCCACCGCGTCCTGGGGCACGAGCAGCCGCGCAGCTACGCCGACTTCCTGCGCCAGCGGGTCGAGATCAACTACTTCGCGGCGGCGTGCCTCCTGCCGCGCGACGCGGCCGTGGCCTTCCTGGGCGAGGCCAAGCGCACCAAGGACCTCGCGGTGGAGGACTTCCGCGACGCCTTCGGGGTGACGCACGAGACCGCGGCGCAGCGCATGACCAACCTCATGACCTCGCACCTGGACGTACGGCTGCACTTCCTGCGCGTCGG
>JACIXM010000435.1 GCA_014360395.1 Actinotalea sp. | reverse complement strand
GCTCCTGACGTTCGGGCACGGCACGGCCGACGCCACGCTGATGACCTCCCTCCTGCAGGACGCGGGGGTCGAGGCGCTCGTCGACGTCCGCCGCTTCCCCGGCAGCCGGCGTCACCCGCACGTCGCCCGCGACGAGCTCGCCCGGTGGCTGCCCGAGGCGGGTGTCGCGTACCGGTGGGAGCCGCGGCTCGGGGGCCGACGGCGGGCCGAGCCGGACTCCCCCGACCGGTGGTGGCAGGTCGAGGCGTTCCGGGCCTACGCCGCCCACACCCGCACCGAGGAGTTCGGCGCCGCCCTCGCCGAGCTGCTCCACGAGGCCGCGGGACGCTCCACCGCGGTGATGTGCAGCGAGACGGTGTGGTGGCGGTGCCACCGGCGCATCGTCGCCGACGTCGCGGTGCTGGTGCACGGGGTCGACGTCCGTCACCTCGGTCACGACGGCCGGACCACCCCGCACCCCCCGGCCGCGGGCGCGCGCGTCAGCGCGGACGGGCTCGTCTACGACCGGACCGAGCCCACCGGACGCAAGCAGCCCGCCGCACGGACGCAGCCCACCGCCTGAGTCAGCGGGCGATCGCCGGCTCCGGTGCGTGCGCCGTCGTCGTGCGCTCACGCAGCCGCACCTCGCAGCCGTCACCGACCCGGACGATGCGGTCCACGGTCAGCGGCCCCTCGTGGCGCTCGAGCATGCCCCGGGTCAGGCCGAGGTGCACCCGGCAGATCACGTCGCCACCGGCGTCCCGCAGCTCGGCGAACGGGCAGTGCCGCAGGCGCAGGGTCAGGCCCCCGTCCTCCGGCGCCGGCTCGAACCCGAGGGCCCGGAAGTGGTCGTGCAGCGCGGCGAGCTGGGACTCGCGCGTGCCGGCGTCCCGTCCCGCGGTCTCGCACGGGTAGTGGGCCGCCCACGTCTCGCCCGCCTGCTCCGCGCGGGCGCGGGCCTCGTCCGGACGCGGGTACCCGGTCAGCAGGATCGACATCAGCTGGTCCCGGACCCGGTGGTCCAGGTCGTTCGTCGCCTCGGTGGCGATCGAGCGGTACAGCATCCGCGGACGGCCGCGGGTGTGGCGGATCTCGGGGGCGCGGGCGGCGAAGCCGGCGACCACGAGCCGGTCGAGGTGCTCCCGGACCGTGTTGACGTGGAGGCCGACCTCCGCGGCGACCGTCTCGACGGGCACCGGCGTGCCGCGCTCCTCGAGCAGACGCAGGATCGCCACCCGGCTCTCTGACGAGAGGACCCGGTACGCATCGACGGTTCGCCGGACCATGGGTCCAGTCTCCGCCGGGTCAAATCCGTCCGCCTGGGACCTTCAGCGCCCGGATCGCCCTGTCCTGCACCGGTCCGCGGCCCTGCGGGCCGGCGCCCGGGGGGTCAGGCGGGGCAGCAGACCGGCTCCCGCCGGGCCGGGCCACCGACCGCGGCGCCGAGGCGTACCGCGAGGCCGCGCAGGGCGACGGACGACGCGCGAGCCCGGTCACGGGGCGCACGGCGGTCGCGAGACGCACGGCGGTTCCGAGACGCACGGTGGTCGCGGGCGGCGGCGACGAGGTCGTCGTGCCGGAGGTGGTGCAGCCGGAGCAGAGTCTCTGGCGTGTCCATCGTGGACTCCTTCGGGTGGGGTGCGGTGCGGTAAGCCCTGGCCTGGGGGACGGCGCTCACGGGAGCGGCTTGACGGCGCGGACGATCGCCCCGTGCAGGCCCGGTCGGACCTCGTGGGTGAACACCACGTCCGCGTCGACGAAGCCGGCCGCGGCCAGGCCGTCGAGGTACTCCTGGCGGGACAGTGCGCCGGCGAGGCAGTCGGCGAAGTCCCCGCGCTCGGCACGCTCGGCGGGCGACAGGTGGTCCTCGGCGACGACGTCGGAGATGCCGACCCGACCGCCGGGGACGAGCACCCGGAACACCTCGCGCAGGACGGCGGGCTTGTCGGTGGAGAGGTTGACGACGCAGTTGGAGATGACCACGTCGACGGCGGCGTCCGGCAGCGGGACCGCTTCGATGCGCCCTTGGAGGAACTCCACGTTGGTCGCCCCCGCCTCGCGGGCGTGGCGCCGGGCGAGCTCGAGCATCTCCGTGGTCATGTCGACGCCGTAGGCGAAGCCGGTGGGTCCCACCCGCCGCGCGGACAGCAGCACGTCGATCCCGCCACCGGAGCCGAGGTCGAGGACCCGCTCCCCGGACCGCAGCTCCGCCACCGCGGTCGGGTTCCCGCACCCGAGGCTCGCGAGCAGAGCGCCGGCGGGGACGTCCGCGGCGTCGTGGGCCGCGTAGAGGACGCCGCCGAAGCCCTCCTCCGTCTCGAGCGGGCCGCCGCAGCAGGAGGGCGCCACCTGCGCCGCTGGGCCGTCGCAGCACCCGTCCGCGTCGGACACGTCCGCGGCGGACACGTCCGTCACCGCGAGCAGTCGCCGGGCGGCCGTCCGGTAGCGCTCCTGCACCTGTGCGAGCTGGTCCTGCGCCATGACCCCTCCAAGACATTGACGGTTGTCGATGTCCTGACTCTCCTCCAGACATCGACAACTGTCAATACCTGCGCGAGACTGGTCCGCATGAGCTCTCCGACCACCCTCCCGACGACGGCGCCGGCGTCCGCCCCGGACCGCGACGCCGCCGGCGGCCCGATCCCCGAGGTCGCCTGCTGCGCACCGCTCGTCCGCGAGCCGCTCGGCGCCGCCGAGGCCGAGGGCCTGGCCGGCGTGCTCAGGGCGATCGCCGAGCCCAACCGGCTTCGCGTGCTGTCCCTCGTCGCCGCCCGCGACGGCGCAGCGTGCGTGTGCGACCTCACCGAGCCCCTCGGCCTCTCCCAGCCGACGGTGTCCCACCACCTCAAGAAGCTCGTGGAGGCCGGGCTGCTGCACCGCGAGAAGCGCGGCGTGTGGGCCTACTTCTCCCTGGTGCCCGGCGCGCTCGACGACGTCGCGCGGGTGCTCAGCACGGCGGGCGTCACCGACCCGGACTCCCCCACCTGCGGCTGAGGAGGTCACCCGTGCGTGAGGACACCCCGCTCATCGCCGCTCAGGGCGCCGCCCTGGCCGCGCTCGCCTGGCCGGGCCGGGCCCGGTGGTCGCTGCCCGAGCCCGCGAGCCGGCTCGCCCGGGTCGCCGTCGTCAAGGGGGCGGTCCTCGCCCTGGCGGGGCTGGCGCCGCACGGGGCCTCGATCACCCCGCGGGTCGAGCCGCCGTCAGGCGCCGGGCTGCACACCGGGGGCGCCTACGCCGTGACCCGGCACCCGATCTACACGGGCCTGCTCGTCGCCGGCGCCGGCGTCGCCGTGCTGCGACGCCGACCGGAGCCGCTGCTCGCCTGGGGCGCCCTGGTCGTCGTCCTCGACGCCAAGACGCGCCGGGAGGAGCGGCACCTGCGCGAGCGCTTCGGCGAGGAGTACGCCCGCTACCAGGCGCGCACGCCACGCCTCGTCGGCCTCCCCCACCCCCGCCGCTGACCGACGGGGGCTGTCCCCCGTCGCGGCCCGCGCCCTCCGGCAGCTGGGCGCGAGCAGGGCCGTGGACGCGGCG
>JACIXM010000434.1 GCA_014360395.1 Actinotalea sp. | reverse complement strand
CATATCGGGTGCAGGAGCACGGCGCAGTCACCACCGATGAAGGAGTCACCATGCGCACCTCGTCCGTCCTCGCCGCCACGGGTGCGGCGGCTCTCCTGCTCGGCGCGGCCGCCCCGGCCGTGGCCGGCGAACGGCCCCGGGTCGACCGGTGGAAGGTCCTGGAGCAACGCGCTACGGTCTCCTGGCTCGAGCAGGACCACGACGACGCCTCCGGACGTCCCGGCACCGTGCACACCGGCGGGATGCTGGTCGAGAAGGCCTACGGCAACACCGACATGTTCGGCTACCTGGCGGACTGGGACTGCGAGCCCGGAGAGCTCCCCGGGGGCGAGGGATGCGTGCTCCTCACGGAGTACGAGATCGCGACCGCCGGGGCGGCGCTCGAGGTCGACACCCGCTCGGGCACGGCGCACCTGACCGGCGACGTGGTGCTCTTCGACCTCGCGATGGAGCGTCCCGAGGAGCGCCTCACCGTGGACGTGCACTGGACGAGCGACGGGAAGCCCATCCGGAGCCGGGTGCACCACAGCGACCTGTCGCCCACCGTCAAGGTCCAGGTCCACCAGCAGGGCCGGACGTGGGGCGGCCTCGCGGCCGCGGGAACCGTCGGTGGGATGGTGCTCGGCGACGAGCCCGGTGACGTCACCGAGCACGGGCTGTGGAGCGACGACAGCCGGTACTTCTTCTGGCAGCGCGGGGGCGACGGGCCGCCGGACGACGGCGGCGGGATGGGCTGAGGCGGACGACGACGACGGCGGCGCGGGCGACCGGGCCGCCGTCGTCCGGTCTGCCGCCGTCAGCCCGCGGGGTCGTAGGACAGCTGGTAGTTGTCGAAGGTGCCGCTCGCCGGCTCGAAGGTCCCGTCGGGGGCGGCGGCTTCCATCGGGCCCACCATGACGGCGACGGCGGAGGTCACGCGGGCCGGCAACGTCAGGGACAGCCTGCTCTCCTCCACGCTCCCCCAGACATCCCGTGCGACGGGCTCCATGAGGACGGCGGTGAAGATCTGCTCCGAGCGGTCCTCGCTGTGGGTCATCTCGAGCGACACCTTGGCGCCGCCCTCGGCCACGACGTCGGTGGCCGCCTCGATGGCCGTCCTGGAGCTGTCGAACAGGTACAGCTGGCCGGCGTCGGTCACCTGTGCCGTGACGTACCAGCCGTCGTCGGGTGTCGTGTACGGCACCCCGATGGCCGGACCTGCGTAGGAGCCGGTGCCAGGGAAGACGTCGACGGTGACCTGCGTGGTGTCCATCGGGCCGATGATCCAGATGTCGAGCACGTCGCCGGCACGGCTCTCCAGGACCAGCTCACCGTCCGCGACGGCCGCACGGCCCTGACCGTCCTCGAAGAGCTCGAACGGGACGTCCGTGGTGCTGAAGTCCTCGGAGTAGTACTGGTCGTCCGCGTCCGGGTCGGTGTTGACGACGATGCCGCTGCGCCCGAGCAGGACGATCC
>JACIXM010000433.1 GCA_014360395.1 Actinotalea sp. | reverse complement strand
CCGACGCAGCCGTGAGGTCGCCGGCGGCGACCTGCTGGAGGAGGCCGACGACGACGCCCGGTTCGCCACCACGTGGGCGGACGGGTCCTGGACGGTGGACAGCCACCGGGTCGTCGAGCGCGCCGAGACCGCCGAGGAGCTCCGGGACGCACTGGCACGACTGCCGTTCATCTACCGGTCCGCGGTCGTCCTGCACGACGCCGAGGGCATGACCGCCGCGGAGGTGGCGCACGTGCAACGGATCGGGCTCGCCGCCGCGAAGCAGCGCATCCGCCGCGGCCGGATGCTGCTCGTCACCGCCCTGGCGCGCGGGTCCGAGCGCCGTCAGGCCCTCCACGGCGTGCCGGGGCGCTGCTGGGACGCCCGGCTCGGCGTCAGCGACTACCTCGACGGCCAGCTGGCGGAGCGGGAGCGGTGGGTGCTCGAGCAGCACCTCGCCACCTGCCCCACCTGCCCCCCGCTGTACGCCGGACTGGTCGGCGCCACCGCGGCGCTGGGCCGGATGCGCGACCCGGACACCGTCGTCCCGCCGGCCCTGGCCGAGCGCATCGCCGGTCTGACGGCGGCGGACTGACCGTCGCACGCCGGCCGACCCGCACACCACACCGCCGGCGCCCGCCCCCCGCCGACGCCGCGCCCGCGGACCTTCGTCCCTCAGGTAAGGCATGCCTCAGTCCTAGCGTCGAAGCATGGACCTCGCCGGGTGTCCGCTCCACGTGGACGTGGTGGTCCGGTCCGTGGACCTCCCGCCGGACGTGCGCGTGCGCCTCTGGGAGCTCGGGGTGCACGAGGGCGTCGTCGTCCGCACCACGCACCGCGGCCCGGCCGGCGGGCGCGTCGTCGCCGTCGGCGGCGCCCGCCTGGCCCTGGACGGCGCGACCGCGAGCCGGGTGGCGGTGGCCGTCCCGTGACCACCTGCCACGGCGCCGGCCTCCCCGCCCCGGTCACCACCGGCGGCGCGGTGCTCCTCGTCGGCAACCCGAACGTCGGCAAGTCGACCCTGTTCAACACGCTCACCGGCGCCCGCCAGCGCGTCATGAACGCCCCGGGCACCACCGTCGAGCTGCAGTCCGGGACGTGGCGCCGCGCCGGGCGCAGCGTCGTCGACCTGCCCGGCACCTACAGCCTCGTGGCCCGCACCCCCGACGAGCAGGCCGCGGCCGCCGCCGTGACCGAGACCGACGGCACCGCCGTCGTCCTCCTCGACGCCACCGCGCTGCCCCGCTCCCTGTACCTGCTCGCCCAGGTCGGCAGCACGGTGCCGGTCGTCGCCGCGGTCACGATGCTCGACGTCGCCGCCGACCGCGGGGCCGCCGTGGACGTCGCCGCCCTCGAGGCCGCGCTCGGCGTGCCCGTCGTGCCGCTCGACCCGCGCGCCGGCACCGGCCCGGCGGACCTCGAGCGCGCGCTCCCCGACGCCCGCCGCCTCGACGGCGTCCCGCCGTG
Source organism: Actinotalea sp. (assembly GCA_014360395.1). Taxonomy (GTDB): domain Bacteria; phylum Actinomycetota; class Actinomycetes; order Actinomycetales; family Cellulomonadaceae; genus Actinotalea. Next base: position 507 of record JACIXM010000433.1, on the reverse strand, counting down.
GCGCGACCTGGAGCCGCTCGCCGCCGCGGAGGCGCTCGTCGGCTGGGTCGGCCGCGTCACCGCCGGGCTCGGCGCGCCGCCGACGCCTCGCCGCACCCGGACGGACGCCGTCGACCGCGTGCTGCTCACCCCGTGGGCGGGCGTGCCCGTCTTCGCCGCCGTCATGTGGCTGCTGTTCCAGCTCGCGACCACCGCCGCCGCGCCGCTCACGGACCTCGTCGACGGCTGGACGGGCGCGGTGGCCGGCGCGCTCCGGTCGTGGCTGCCGGACGGCTTCTGGCAGGGGCTGCTCGTCGACGGAGTCCTGGTCGGCGTCGGGACCGTCCTGACGTTCCTGCCCCTGCTGGCGATCATCTACGTCGCCCTCGCCCTGCTGGAGGACAGCGGGTACCTCGCGCGTGCCGCGTTCCTCGCGGACCGGCTCCTGCGCACCCTCGGGCTGGATGGCCGGGCGATGCTGCCGCTGGTCATCGGGTTCGGGTGCAACGTGCCGGCGGTCGCGGCCAC
>JACIXM010000432.1 GCA_014360395.1 Actinotalea sp. | reverse complement strand
ACGCGGGTGCCCAGGGCCACGACCTGGGCGCCCGTGAGCGTCGCGACGTCGACGACGGCGTCGGGCTTCTCCTCGCACGCGGCCACCAGGCCGTCGGCCAGGACGAGCCGGCCCTCGGCGTCGGTGTTGAGCACCTCGACCGTCGTGCCGCCGTACTGGGTGATGACGTCGGAGGGACGCTGCGCGGTGCCGGACGGCATGTTCTCGGCCAGGCACAGCCAGCCGGTGACCTTGACGGGCAGCTCGAGCTCGGCCGCGGCGACGACGGTGTGCAGCACGGCGGCGGCGCCGGCCATGTCCGACTTCATCGCCTCCATGCCCTTGGCCGGCTTGATCGACAGGCCGCCGGAGTCGAACGTGATGCCCTTGCCCACGAGGGCGACGCTGCGCTGCGCACGCAGCGGCGAGTACGTGAGCTTGACCAGGCGCGGCGGCCGCGAGGAGCCCTGTCCGACGGCCAGCAGGCCCCCGTAGCCCCCGGCGGCGAGCGCCTTCTCGTCCAGGACGCTCACCTTGACCTTGGTGCCCTTGGCGGCAGCGCGGGCGGCGTCGGCGAAGGCGGCGGGGAACAGGTCCACCGGTGCGGCGTTGACGAGGTCCCGCGTCCCGTGCACGGCCGCGGCGACGGTCGTGGCCCGGGCGACCGCCTTCTTGGCCGCGGCCTCCCGCGCCCGGGCGGTCACGACCTGGATCCGCTCGGCCGGGGCTGAGGTCTCCCGGCGGTAGCGGGTGAACGAGTAGGCGCCGAGCAGGGCGCCCTCCGCCACGGCGGCGACCTGGGCGACGTCGTCGGCCGGGAGCGCCAGGGCCAGCGACCCGACCCCGGTGAGCTGCCGGGTCGCGCTGCCGGCGGCGCGGCGCAGCGCCTCGGCGGACGGCCCGGCGTCGCCGTCGACGGCGCCCAGCCCCACGACGGCCAGCACGTCCGCGGCGAGGTGGTCCCCGGCCGGGACGCGGTGCAGGGTGTCCGCCTCGCCGGTGATGCCGAGGCCGCGGGCGGCGCCCGTGACGCCGGCGCGCAGCGCCTGCGGCAGGTCGTCCGCGCCGACGAGGCGGATGCCGTCGTCGTGCGGGGCGGCGCCGACGACGAGCACGTCGGTGTCGAGGCGGGCGAGGTCCTTGGCGGTGAGCGTCAGTGCAGGCACGCGCTCGATGGTAGCCGCGGCGGGCCGGGCGGCCGCCGGGGCGGACGTATCCTCGTCCGCGTGTGGACACCCCTCGTGCTGGTCACCGCCGCCGGTGCGGCCCTTCTCGGCGGATGGGCGGCGTGGCGGACGGTCCGGGACCGCCCCGTCATCCTCCGGCAGCTCATCGCCGCGGCCGTCGTGGAGGGCCTGCTGGCCGTCCAGGTCGTCGTCGGCCTCGTCGCGGTGGCCCGCGGCGGGGGGCCGGCCGACGGCCCGACGTTCTGGGGCTACCTCGTCACGACGCTGTTCGTGCTGCCCGTGGCCGCGGCGTGGGCCTTCGCGGAGCGCACGCGCTGGAGCTCCGTCGTCCTCCTCGTCGCGGCGCTGACGGTCGTCTTCCTGCAGTTCCGCGTCGTCCAGGTGTGGACCGGCGCATGAGCGGCGCGACGGCTCCCGGGACGGGCGCCGCCTCGGGCCCCGGTCGTGCGCTGGTGGCCCTGTACGGCGTGCTCGCGATCGCCGCGACCTCCCGCTCGGGCGTGCAGATCCTGAGGGACTTCGACGCCGCGCCGCTGGCCTACTCGTTGTCCGCCGCGGCGGCCCTGGTCTACGTCGTCGCCACGGTCGCGCTCGCCCGCGGTGCCCGCCGGGTCGCCTGGGTCGCCGTGTGCTTCGAGGCGGTCGGCGTGCTCGTCGTCGGCACGCTCTCCCTGGTCCGTCCCGAGCTGTTCCCCGACGCGACCGTGTGGTCGGGCTTCGGCATCGGGTACGGGTTCGTCCCGCTCGTCCTGCCGGCGCTGGGCCTGTGGTGGCTGGTGCGGACCCGGGACGGGCGGCCCACGCCGGACGGGGCCGTCGCCCGATAGGTTCGGGCTTCGTGTCCACCCTGTACGGCGTCCTCTTCCGCCACGTCCTGCGTCGCCTCGACCCGGAGCGCGCCCACGAGCTCGGCTTCGCCGCGATCCGCGCGGCGGCCGCGGTGCCCCCCGTGCGCGCCGCCGTCGCCCGTGCGCTGCGGCCCGCTCCCGCCGGTGCGGCGCCCGTCCGGGTCCTGGGTCGGGACCTGCCGGGACGCTTCGGTCTGGCCGCGGGCTTCGACAAGAACGCCGTGGGCGTCCGCGGCCTGGGGATGCTCGGGTTCGCCTTCGTCGAGGTCGGCACGGTCACCGCGCTGGGCCAGCCCGGCAACGAGCGGCCGCGCCTGTGGCGCGTCCTGGACCAGCGCGCGGTGCGCAACCGGATGGGCTTCAACAACGACGGTGCGGACGCTGTGGCCCAGCGGCTGCGGCGGGTGCGGGACACGCCGTGGGGACGCCGGGCCGTCGTCGGCGTGAACATCGGCAAGACCAAGGTGACGCCGGAGGCCGACGCGCCCGCCGACTACGCCGCCAGTGCGCACCGGCTCGCGCCGTTCGCCGACTACCTCGTCGTCAACGTCTCCTCGCCCAACACCCCGGGGCTGCGCGCGCTGCAGTCCGTCGCGAGCCTGCGGCCCATCCTCGAGGCGGTGCGGGCCGCCGCCGACGACGCCACGGGACCCCGGCACCGGGTCCCCGTGCTCGTGAAGATCGCCCCGGACCTCGCGGACGAGGACGTCGACGCCGTCGCGGACCTCGTCCGCGAGCTCGGCCTGGAGGGCGTTGTCGCCGTCAACACGACGATCGCGCACGACCTCGGGGAGGGCGGGCTCTCCGGTCCGCCGGTCCTGGCCCGGGGCCTGGAGGTCGTCCGCCGCCTGCGCGGGCGGCTGGGGCCGGACGCCGTCGTCATCGGCGTCGGCGGAGTGACCACGCCCGAGGACGCCCGCGCGTACCGTGAGGCCGGGGCCGACCTCGTCCAGGGGTACACCGGCTTCATCTACGAGGGTCCGGCCTGGGCCGCCCGGATCAACCGGGCCCTCGCCGGACAGGAGAGGCCATGAGCGGTCCGCAGTGGACCTGGCAGTTCCTCGCCGCCGACGAGCGCGAGCTCGACCGCCCGGTGAGCCCCGCCTTCACGAGCCGGTTCGACGCGGAGGCGTGGATCGGTGAGCACTGGCGCTCGGTGGCCGCCGACGGCGTCGCGGCGGCGCGCCTGCTCCACCACGGCGCGGCCGTGGCGCCCCCGCTGCCCCTGCGGCGCGGCTGAGCGGTCCGGACCGGCGGGGGACCTGTCCGCCGCGAGGCGTACCGTGAGGCCGTGCTCGCCCGTCCCCGCCCGAGCCGCTCCGCCACGCGGCGCGGCGTGCAGCTCGCCCTCGGGCTCGTCCTCTACGCGGCGTCGATCGCGGCGCTGGTGCGGTCGGGGCTGGGCAACATGCCCTGGGACGTCCTCGGGCAGGGGGTCAGCCACCGGCTGGGCATCTCCCTCGGGACGGCCACGATCGGCCTGAGCGTCGTCGTGCTGCTGTGCTGGCTGCCCCTGCGTCAGCGGCCCGGCGTGGGCACCGTCGCCAACGTCCTGGTCATCGGGCTGCTCGTCGACCCGTTCCTCGCCGCGCTCGGCCACCTGCCGGACGCGCTGCCCCTGCCCGCCGCGGTCGCCCTGGGCGCGGGTGGCGTCGTGCTCAACGGCGTGGCGACCGCCTGCTACATCGGTGCCCGGCTCGGGCCGGGCCCGCGTGACGGCCTGATGACGGGGCTCGTCGCGCGCACCGGCCGGTCGGTGCGTCTGGTGCGCTCGGTCATCGAGCTGACCGTCGTCGTCACCGGCTGGCTCCTGGGCGGCACGGCGGGGCCGATGACCGCGGTCTACGCGCTGGCGATCGGCCCGCTCGTCCACGCCCTGCTGCCGCGGTTCACCGTGCCCGTCCGGCCGGCGGACCCCGACCGGGCCGTCAGGACGGGTACTGCCCGCGCTTGACCTGGGGTCGCGGCAGGCGGCTGCGCCGGATCTGGAACGCCCGGACCACGCCGTACATGAGCGTGCCGCGGGGCACCTCCCCGAACGCGGCGGTCACGCGCCGGCGCAGGATCCGCGACAGGATGAACCCGTCGACGACCGTGATGAGCACCACGAGGTAGAGGATCGCGAGCGTCACGACCGCCGCCACCGGGTCGTTCCCCGTGAGCAGGATGGCGAACACCATGACGAGGGAGAACGGCAGGAAGAACTCGCCGAGGTTCCACCGGGCGTCGACGTAGTCGCGCACGAAGCGGCGCACCTTGCCGCGGTCGCGGGCGGGCATGTGGGTCTCGTCGCCGGTCAGCATCGCCTTGTACTCGCGGTCGCGCTGGGCGCGCATCGCCGCTCGCTGCGCCTTCACCGCGGCCTTGCGGTCATCGGGGACGAGGGGACGCTTGCGCGCCGCCTCGGCCTCGCGGCGCCGCGGCGTCGGGCGACCCTTGCCCGCCGGGGCGGGCGCGGCCGGCTCCTCGGCGGGCGCGGCCGGGGCCACGGCGTCGTCGGGGGAGTCCTTCTTGCGGTCACGGAAAGGCACAGGCAGAGGGTAGTCGAGCGCGCGGGTAGCGTTC
>JACIXM010000431.1 GCA_014360395.1 Actinotalea sp. | reverse complement strand
TCACCGCGAGGGTGACCGGGGCGCCGTCCGTGCGGGTCAGCGACTCACCGGCGGACCGGTGGGCGCCGGCCGTCAGCAGTCGAAGTAGAGCTCGAACTCGTGCGGGTGCGGGCGCAGCCGGATCGGGTCGATCTCGTGCGTGCGCTTGTAGTCGATCCACGTCTCGATGAGGTCGGGCGTGAAGACGCCGCCCTCGGTGAGGTAGTCGTGGTCGGCCTCGAGCGCGTCGAGCGCCTCGCCCAGCGACGCCGGCACCTGCTGGATGGCGGCGTGCTCCTCCGGCGGCAGCTCGTAGAGGTCCTTGTCGACGGGCTCCGGCGGCTCGATCTTGTTGCGGATGCCGTCGAGACCGGCCATGAGCATGGCCGAGAAGGCCAGGTAGGGGTTCGACGAGGCGTCCGGCACCCGGAACTCGATGCGCTTGGCCTTGGGGCTCGAGCCGGTCACCGGGATCCGGACGCAAGCGGAACGGTTCCGCGCCGAGTAGACGAGGTTGACCGGTGCCTCGTAGCCCGGCACCAGGCGGTGGTAGCTGTTCACCGTGGGGTTCGTGAACGCCAGCAGCGACGGCGCGTGCTTGAGCAGACCGCCGATGTACCAGCGCGCGGTGTCCGAGAGGCCGCCGTAGCCCTTCTCGTCGTAGAACAGGGGCTCCCCGTCCTTCCAGAGCGACTGGTGGCAGTGCATGCCCGACCCGTTGTCGCCGAAGAGGGGCTTGGGCATGAACGTCACGGTGCGGCCGTTGCGGTGCACCACGTTCTTCACGACGTACTTGAACAGCATGACCTTGTCCGCGGACTTGGCCAGGGTGTCGAAGCGGTAGTTGATCTCCGCCTGGCCGGCGGTGCCGACCTCGTGGTGGGACCGCTCGACCTGCAGGCCGACCCGGTCGAGCTCCTCGCAGATCTCGTCACGCAGGTCGGCGAAGTGATCCACCGGCGGGACGGGGAAGTAGCCGCCCTTGTAGGGCGTCTTGTGGCCGAGGTTGCCACCCTCCTCCTTGCGGCCGGTGTTCCACGCGGCCTCGACGGAGTCGATGTGGTAGTAGCTCTCGGACTGGCTCGTGTGGAAACGGATATCGTCGAAGATGTAGAACTCCGCCTCCGGGGCGAAGAACGCCGTGTCCGCGATGCCCGTGGACTTGAGGTACGCCTCCGCCTTTGCGGCGATCTGGCGGGGGTCACGGCTGTACGGCTCGTCCGTGTAGGGGTCCACGATCGACATGTTGATGACGAGCGTCTTGCGGTCCCGGAACGGGTCGATGTACGCCGTCGAGATGTCCGCCAGGAGCTTCATGTCGGACTCGTGGATGGCCTGGAAGCCGCGGATCGAGGAGCCGTCGAACATCTGGCCCTCGGTGAAGAAGCTCGCGTCGACGGTGGACGCCGGCACGTTGAAGTGCTGCATCACGCCGGGCAGGTCGCAGAAGCGGACGTCGACGAACTGGACGCCCTCCTCCTTGATGTAGGCCATGAGCTCGTCTGCGGAACTGAACATGCAGTGCTCTCCTCGGTCTCGGTGCTCGCGCAGGCGCAGGCATGCGGGGGATGGGCGACGGGGACGAACCTAGGCGGGTGCGGTTTCCCTCGGGTGTACCTCATGTTTCCGTCGCGTTACCGAGGACGCGGGGTGGCGCCGGGGGCGGCACAGGGGCGGCACAGGCCCGGCGGCTACCCTGCTGCGGTGGCAGCGCGACGTGGTGGGATCGGCTCGTGGCTCGAGGGTACGCCCGGCGACGACGGCGCCGCAGGCGGCAGGACGGGCCGTCGCGCCGAGCTCGGTCTGCCCGCCACGGGGCCGGGCTCCCTGGCGACCGTCGGACGTCGCGTCGTCGGTGTCGCCGTCGACTGGGGGCTCGCGTCACTGATCAGCTACGCGTTCTTCGACCGTGACGAGTGGGCGACGCTCGCCATCTTCGGGGTGTCGACCCTGCTCCTCGTCGGCACCCTCGGCACGACGATCGGCCACCGGGTCGCCGGCATCCAGGTGGCCCGTCTGGCCGACCTGACCACCGTCCTGCAGGAGAGGTCCACCGGCCCAGGGGGCGCGTCGGCGCGTACCGGCGAGCCGGCCCCGGTGACGGACCTGGTGCCCCCGCCCGGTCCGCTGCTCGCGCTCGTGCGCACCGCGCTCCTGTGCCTGGTGATCCCGGCCGTCGTCTGGGACAGCTCCGGGCGCGGGCTCCACGACGTCGCCGCGGGCACGGTCGTCGTCCGACGCTGACCTCGTCCGGCGGTGCCGCCGGCGACGCGGCGCGCGACGGGCTGCGCGGCCTCAGCGCCCCCGCATGCCCTTCCGGTCCGGACGGGCCTTGAACGGGTCGATCCCCTTGGGGACCGGCAGCCGGGCTCCGCCCAGGGCGCGCAGGCGCTTGCCGACCTCGGCGACCTCCTGCTTGGTCAGCTTGGGCTTGAGCTTGCGCACGGTCCCGGGAAGCTTGCGCAGCGGCACCTGCCCCTCCTCGTTGCCGGACTGCAGGAGGATGACCGGGACGTTGGGCAGGACACGGGTGATCTTCCGGCGCTCCGCCTCGAGGAGGCGCTGCGCGCGGTGCGGGTTGCCCTCGGCGACGAGGACGATCCCCGGGCGGCCGAGGCCCCGGAAGACGAGCTCCTGGCCGCGCGGGTCGACCGCGATCGGCTCCTCGGGGAACTCCCAGCCGCGCCGGATGGTCCGCAGCGCCGAGAGGGAGGCGCCGGGCTGGCCCTCGATCTGCCGGTAGGCCGCCGCCTCGGCGCGCCGCGCCAGGATGAACAGCGCCGCCAGGAAGGCGAAGGGCAGCGTCACGATGGTCGCGTAGATCGGGCGGCCGAAGGCCAGACCGATGCCGATGCCCGCGGCGAGGACGCCGACGAAGGACAGAAGGACCCACCAGGTGACGGCCCGGTCGATGCGCCGGGTCATCTGGAAGGCCTCCCAGATCCGGTGGTACCACCGGACCTTCTTGACCTTCTTCGGCTTGCCGCCGGGCTCGGCGGAGGGGGCGGAGGATCGGTCGCGGGCCATGGCGCGCCAGTCTACTGGCCGCGGGGCCGGGCCTCGTCGCGGCGGGACCGCGCTCAGCGCCGACGTCGTCGGGACGCCAGGAGCCAGCCGACCGCGGCGCCGAGCGCCGTGACGAGCGTCAGCACCAGCCACAGCGGCAGGACGACGGTGAGACCGAGGAAGGCGATCTGGGTCTCGGCCCGGTTCTGCGCGATGAAGACGACGACGACCGCGGCGACGACGAGTGCGAGCACCTGGCGGCTCGTGACGGAGCGGCGGGCCGGAGCGGTGGGGCTGGTCATGGTGCCACTGTCCCACCGGGCGACGACTGCGTCCTCACTCGTCGAGGGTGGTCCGACCCCGGGCGCCCCTGCCGAGCGCCACGAACGTGATGCCCGCGGCGGTGACCAGCACGAGCAGTGCGGCGACGGCCGGGCTGAGCACGTCCACCAGCAGGAGCCCGCCTGCGGCACCGACGAGCAGTGCGCCGCCCGCCGTGGCGGACCACGGGGACGCGTGCTGCCACAGCGCTCGTGCCGCTGACCGCACCGCCCGCGCCCGCGGGTGCCTTCCCACGACGAGCCACGCCCCCGCAGCGGCGAGGGTCGCGGTGGCGAGAAGGATGCGGCCCGTCGTGCGCAGGTCCTGCAGCAGCAGCTCCGCGAGCGCTGCGCCGGCGGCACGGGTCGTCGCGTCGTCCGGCAGGCGGTCGAGATACACGCCATGACCCAGGGCCAGCAGCAGCAGGAGGACCGCGGGCCCCCCACCGACCCCGACCAGCAGGAGCGCCGGCGCGCGCTGGGGGAGGAGCGCCGCTGCGGCCACCGCGACGGCGACGCTCACCCACGGCAGGACGCCGGCCATCGTGTCGAGGAGGGCTGCTGCGCCGCGCACCTGGGCGAGCGTGTCGCCGTCGACGAGCACGATCCGCAGCTCTCCATCGCCCGCGGTCACCTCCGCGACGCGTTCCTGCACCCGGATGCCTCGCGCGTCCAGCGCGGCTGCGAGCTCCCCGGCCACGCCCGAGACGTCGACGACGACGCCGTCTTCGACCACCGAGCTGATCCGGCCGTCGCCCTCGAGCACCCGGACGAGCCCGCCGTGCGCCAGGGTGACGGCCCTCTCCCACACCCGCGCGGTGACCGGCGCCTGCAGGACCCGGATCGCCTGACGCTGGACGACGGGCTCGACCTGGCCGGCGAGAGCCGGTGCGAGGGGACGCAGCTCGGGTGGGAGCTCGGTCGAGAGGCGCAGCTGGACGGCGGCGGCGGCCCGGTCCGCCGCCGCGTCGGCGAGCGCCGTCCGGACCGCGGGTTCCTCGATCACCGGCCCCACGGTCCCGACGAAGGCCTCCGTGTCCAGCACCAGGGCACGGACCCAGACGGCCACGGCCGTGACGGGGACGAGCAGCAGGAGGAGCAGGGCCAGGGTCCAGGCAGCGGCGTGACGCAGGCGGGAGGTCGGGATGTCCACGGCACGACGGTCCCGGCCCGGGCCCTCGGCGGCCTCACCCGCCGGGGGTGATGCCGCGGCTCGCGTCCGGCGGCACTGTGACGGCTGCCGGGTGGACCGGTGCCTGAGAGGAGGCAGTCATGACTGCAGTGGTGGTGGAGCGTCGCCGGACCGGCTGGGACGTCGTCCTGGGACTGGTGCTGGTGATCGGCGGGGTGGCCGTGCTGGGGCACGTCGCCCTGGCGACGGCGGTGTCCGTGCTGTTCCTGGGATGGACGGCGGTGATCGCCGGGATCACGGCTCTCGTCTCGGCCGTGGTGCGGATCCGCCAGGGCGGCTTCTGGGTGGGGGCGCTGACGGGTGCGCTGCTGCTCGTGCTCGGTGTCGTCATGCTGCGCAACCCGCTGGTCGCGGCGGTGAGCCTGACGCTCGTGGCCGGGTCCCTGTTCCTCGTCGGCGGCGTGGTGCGGCTGGTGGCCGCGGCGGGGTCCCGGGAGTACCGGTGGGCCCTCGTGCTGAGCGGTCTGGTCTCCGTCGGTCTCGGCCTGCTCGTGCTGCTCAACCCGGTGGAGGCGTCCCTCACGCTGCTCGGGATCCTCCTCGGCATCGAGGCGATCTCGGACGGCGTCGCCATGATGCTCCTGGGGCGCCCTCGCCTGCGCGAGGTCGACACCGTCGTGCCGTCGGCGTCGCGCGCGACCGTCTGACGCGGGCAGCACGCTCGTCGGGCGCGCCGCACGAGCCGGTCAGCGGCGCAGCAGGCTGGCGGCCTCCTGGCGGGCGGTGCCGGGGGTGGCCAGGTGCGCCAGGGCCGCGGGGATCTCCTGCCCGCGGCGGGTCATGGCCTGGGCCCACAGCCGGCCGGCGCGGTAGGAGGACCGCACCAGCGGGCCCGACATGACGCCGAGGAAGCCGATCCGCTCGGCCTCCTCCGACAGGGCCACGAACTCCTCCGGCTTGACCCACCGCTCGACGGGGTGGTGCCGGACCGAGGGCCGCAGGTACTGGGTGATCGTCAGCAGGTCGCACCCGGCGTCGTGCAGGTCGTGCAGCGCCGCGACCACCTCGTCGTAGGTCTCGCCCATCCCGAGGATGAGGTTGGACTTCGTGACGAACCCGTCCTCACGCGCGGACCGGATGACCGACAGCGACCGGTCGTAGCGGAAGGCCGGGCGGATCTGCTTGAAGATCCGGGGCACGGTCTCGACGTTGTGCGCCAGGACCTCGGGCCGGGAGGAGAACACCTCGGCGAGCTGGTCCGGCCTGGCGTTGAAGTCGGGGATGAGGAGCTCGACCCCCGTCCCCGGGTTGAGGGCGTGGATCTGGCGGACGGTCTCCGCGTACAGCCACGCCCCGCCGTCGGGCAGGTCGTCGCGGGCCACCCCCGTCACGGTCGAGTACCGCAGGCCCATCGAGCGGACCGACTCCGCGACCCGCCGCGGCTCGTCCCGGTCGAAGTCGGCGGGCTTGCCGGTGTCGATCTGGCAGAAGTCGCACCGCCGGGTGCACTGGTCGCCACCGATGAGGAACGTCGCCTCCCGGTCCTCCCAGCACTCGAAGATGTTGGGACAGCCGGCTTCCTCGCACACCGTGTGGAGCTTCTCGCCCTGGACGAGCTTCTTCAGCTCGGTGTACTCCGGGCCCATCGTGGCCCGCGTCCGGATCCACTCGGGCTTCTTCTCGATCGGCGTCTCGGCGTTGCGCGCCTCGACGCGGAGCATGCGGCGGCCCTCGGGTGCGATCGTCACGCGGTCCACTGTACGTCAGTCGTCCGACGACCTCAGCGGCGCCGGCGGGCCGGCCAGGGGACGCTCAGGAGCCGGTACGGGCATCCTCGGACCGCAACGGGGCGAGGGCGGTCGAGAGCTCCTCGCGCAGCAGCGGCAGGACGTCGGTCGTGGTGACGTCCCGGCCGAGCTCGGCGGACAGGGACGTCACGTCCGCGTCGTCGATCCCGCACGGCACGATCCGGCCGAACGCACTGAGGTCGGGGTCGCAGTTGAGGGCCAGCCCGTGCATGGTCACGCCGCGGGCGACGCGGACGCCGATCGCGCAGACCTTCCGGTCCCGGCGCGGCGGCGTCCCCGACGGCACCGACTCGGGTGCGTCCGCGGCGACCCACACGCCGCTGCGACCCTCGACCCGTCCGGCGGTCACCCCGAGCCGGTCGCAGACGGCGATCACGGCGCTCTCGAGCGCCCGCACGTACGCGACGACGTCGACCGGCTCGCGCAGGCGCACGAGCGGGTACGCGACCACCTGGCCGGGGCCGTGCCAGGTGATCTTCCCGCCACGGTCGACGTCGACGACAGGCGTCCCGTCGACGGGCCGGTCCCAGGAGGCCGTCCGCTTGCCCGCCGTGTAGACGGACTCGTGCTCGAGCAGCAGCACGGTGTCCCGACGGGTGCCCTCGACGACCTGCGCGTGCAGCCCGCGCTGCAGCGCCCACGTCGGCTCGTAGGGACGGTGGCTCCGTCCCACGCCGAGGTCGACCATCAGGAGGCCGTCGACCTCCAGGTGGTCGCCGTCGAGCGTCGGCACGGGGGCGGCGGAGTCGACGTCGGGCACCCCGTCACCGTACGTCAGCGCGGGCGGTCACTCGCGCGCCCGGACCGCTCGCCGGCCGTCGGGCTGGGGACGTCGTCGCGCACCGGGGCGGACGGGTCCTCCCAGCCCTCCTCGTGGGGATGGGCCGCCAGCATCAGGCTGAGCAGCTCCCGGAGCTGCTCGACCTGGTCGGGCTCCAGGCCGCGCACGCTCATCGCCTCGGCGGGACGGGGGTCGCCGGCCTCGAGCATCACCGCACGACCGGCCGGGGTCAGCGCGACGTCGCGGCGCCGTCGGTCCGTCGGGTCCTGCTGCCGCTCGATGTAGCCGGACCGTTCCAGGCGGGCCAGGATCCGGCTCATCGTCTGCTCGGTCACGCCGTTGGCCCGTGCGAGGTCGCGCTGGGAGTGCGGCCCTCGCGCCAGGTGGAAGAGCACGGGCAGGCTCGCGTGGTTGAGGTCCCACGCGTCCAGATGGATGTTCCACTCCCGCTCGATGCGGCGCGCGACAGCGGACAGCAGGCGACCCGTCGGCCAGTGGCCGGTGCGCTCCATGTCACCTCCTGCCGCGTCACCTCCTGCCGCGGGGGCGGACGCCTTCCTGAGAACGAGCCCAGAGGGCCTTGTTTGTTCGTCGAGGCTAGTCGGCCTCATGATACTCAGCATGCTGAGTGATTCGTCGGGCCGCCGCCGCGGAGTCGTGCGCGGGATGGCCGTCCTGGGTGTCCTGCTCGTCTGGTTGACCCTCGCCGGGGTCGGCGGCCAGTCCATCGGACAGCTGTCGGAGGTGCAGGAGAACGACACCGCCGCGTTCCTGCCCCGCAGTGCGGAGTCGACCCGCGCGGCCGAGCTGGCGGAGGGCTTCTCCGACCAGGACACCCTGCCCGCCATCATCGTCCTGCAGGCTGAGGGCGCGCTGACGCCCGAGCAGCTGGGGGCGGCCCAGGACTTCGCCGAGGAGATACCGGCGCTCGGGATCGGTGAGGGCAGCACGATCGAGGACGTCCTCCTCGCGCCCGTGTTCCCGGTGCCCTCCGAGGACGGCGAGGCGGTCCTCCTGGCGCTGTCCCTCGACGCCGACGCCATCCAGGAGACGGTGGGCGAGGAGCGCGTCCTCAACGAGGTCGTCACCGTCCTGCGGGAAGCCACCACCGAGCTCGAGGGGGTGGGCCTGCAGGGCTGGGTCACCGGTCCGGCCGGCGCCGTGGCGGACCTCGTCGAGGCCTTCGGCGGCATCGACGGGATCCTGCTCGTCGTCGCTCTCGTGGTCGTCTTCGTCATCCTCGTGCTCGTCTACCGCTCGCCGAGCCTGCCCTTCACGGTGCTGTTCACCTCCGTCTTCGCCCTCGCGGCGGCCGGGCTCCTGGTCTACGAGCTCGCAGCGGCGGGCGTCCTCGTCCTCAACGGGCAGAGCCAGGGCATCCTCTTCATCCTCGTGGTGGGCGCGGCGACCGACTACTCGCTGCTCATCGTGGCCCGGTACCGCGAGGAGCTCGCCCGCGTCGCCTCGCCCTTCACCGCCATGCGGCGTGCGCTCCGCGCCTCCATCGAGCCGATCGCGGCCAGTGCCGGCACCGTGATCGCGGGCCTGCTCACCCTGCTGCTGTCCGACCTGTCGTCGAACTCCAGCCTCGGCCCGGTCGCAGCCATCGGCATCGTGGCGGCCTTCCTCGCCGCGCTGACGCTCCTGCCGGCCCTGCTCCTGCTGGGCGGCAACCGGTTCGCCCGCCTGATCTTCTGGCCCCGTGTGCCTCGCCCCACGGAGGGTCGCGACGCGGACGCGCCCGAGACGCTCGCCGAGGTCGAGGCCCGCAACGGTGTGTGGGGACGGGTCTCGCGACTCGTCGGCCGTCGGCCGCGGCTGGTGTGGGTCACCACCGCCGTCGTCCTGCTCGGGGCGACCGCGTTCGTGCCGCAGCTCCAGGCGAACGGGACCAGCGAGACGGACATCTTCCTCACCGAGGTCGAGTCGGTCGCCGGTCAGGAGGTCGTCGCCCAGCACTTCCCCGCCGGTCAGGTCCAGCCCGTGCAGATCTTCGCCCCCGAGGAGGACCTCGACGTCGTGCTGGAGGCGGTCCTCGCCACCGACGGCGTCGACTCGGCCGCCCCCGTCCTCGAGGCGTCGGGACCGCCCGGGACGCCGCCGGCGCCCGACGCCGCGCCGGTCGTGGTCGCCGGGGTCGTCCAGGTCCAGGCGGTCACGGCCGCCGGCTCGGAGACCCAGGAGGCCGTGGAGGTGGTCGCTGACCTCCGCACCGCCCTGGACGAGGTCTCGCCGGAGACGGTGGTCGGCGGCGCCGCGGCCCAGCGGCTGGACACGCAGGAGACGAGCGTCAGGGACCTGCAGGTCATCGTCCCGACGGTCCTGGTCGTCATCCTCGTCGTCCTCATCGGGCTGCTCCGCTCCGTCGTGGCGCCGGTCCTGCTGCTGGGGGCGAACCTCCTCAGCCTCGGCGCGACGCTCGGCATCGCGGCGGTCTTCTTCAACGACGTCTTCGGGTTCCCCGGGGCGGACCCGGTCGTCCCGCTGTACGCGTTCGTGTTCCTCGTCGCGCTGGGCATCGACTACTCGATCTTCCTCATGACCCGCGTGCGGGAGGAGTCGCTGCGGCACGGGACGCGCGAGGGGACGCGGCGCGGCCTGACCGTGACCGGCGGCGTCATCACGAGCGCGGGTGTGGTCCTGGCGGCGACCTTCAGCGCCCTGGCTGTCCTCCCGCTGCTCTTCCTCGTCCAGCTCGCCTTCCTCGTGGCGCTCGGAGTGCTCATCGACACGCTGATCGTGCGCAGCCTCCTGGTCCCGGGCCTCGTGCACGACATCGGTCGGGCATCCTGGTGGCCGTGGCAACGACGCGTCCCGGCGGACGACACCCCGACGAGCACCCACCCCGAGGCGGAGCGGGAGCCGGTCCCGACCCGCTGACGACCGACCGTCCCGACGACGCCGGCCCGCTGCGGGTCGGCGTCGTCGGGTACGGCGACGCGGGCAGGGGCATCCACGCCCGCCTGCTGCGGGCCGCCGGCCACGTCGTCACCGCCGTGGTGACGCGTTCGCCGGAACGTGCCGGACGCGCGCTCGGGGACTGGCCCGGCGTCCGGGTGCACGGCGACGTCGACGCCCTGCTCGCGGAGCCGGACCACCTGGACGTGGTGGTGGTCGCGTCGCCGACGGGTCGGCACGTCGAGCACGTCCTCGCAGCCGTCGAGGCCGGCGTCCCCGTCGTCGTCGACAAGCCGTTGGCGACGGACGAGGCGGGGGCCGCCCGGGTCGTCGCAGCGGCCGAGGCCGCCGCCGTCCCGCTCACGGTGTTCCAGAACCGCCGCTGGGACGCGGAGCAGCTCACGCTGGCCGGGCTGCTCGCTGACGGCGCCCTGGGGACCGTCCACCGTTTCGAGCGGCGCTGGGAGCGCTGGCGGCCGGTGCCGAAGGACCGGTGGAAGGAGAACGCCGTCGGCGAGGGCGGCGGGCTCCTGCTGGACCTCGGTGCTCACCTGGTCGACTCCGCGGTCCAGCTGTTCGGTCCGGTCATCTCCGTCTACGCGGAGCTCCGGGCCCTGACGACACCCACGGAGGACGACGTCTTCCTCGCCCTCCGGCACCGCGGCGGGACCACCAGCCACCTGTGGGCGGGAGGCCTCGTGGGCGCCCCCGGGCCGCGGACACGCGTGCTCGGGGACCGGGGCGCCTATCTCGTGACCCGGTTCGAGGGCGAGGCGTCGCCCTTCGCCGGGATGGCCCCCGGGCCGGACCACGAGGGCTGGCTCGTCCGGGGTGCGGAGGCGGCCCCCGTGCCGAGGGCGCCGGGCGGGCACGAGGACTTCTACCTCCTCGTCGCCGCCTGGCTCCGCGGCGGCGCACCGGCCCCGGTGGACCCGCGGGACGCCGTGGTGACCGCCCGTGTCCTGGACGCGGCGCGCCGCAGCGCGCAGGCCGGGCAGGTCGTCCTCCTGGACTGACGCGACACGGTCCGTGCCTGTGGACGACCGCGTCGGCGCCCGTCGGCGTGCTGACATGGGCTGGTGCTGGGGGAGACGCAGGAGACGAGGGACGGCACCGGAGCCGGTGGGCCGCAGTCCGCCCCGTGGACCGTCGGCGAGGGTGCCCTGACCCACCGCGACCCGGGCCGGGTGGTGGAGCACGTCTGGGCCGCGGACCGCGTCGTCCGGCTGCTGGTCGACGCCGGGCGGGTGCTGGGTGACCTGCACGACCGCGACCTGACCCACGGCCGCGTCGCCGATGCCGCGGCCTGGTGGGTCGAGCCGTCGGGACGCCGGCTCCTGGCTGACGTCACCGGCGTCCCGGGCGCTCCGGAGCAGGACGTCCGGGACCTCGCCCGGGCCGCCCTCACCCTGCTCGGCCGGCTGCCGGGCGAGTGCGCTCAGGCGCCCGCGACCGCCACCCGGCACGGGGCAGGGCCTGCAGTCCGGCCGCCTGGGGACGACCCACCCCACGCGGAGGACGACGCCGCGCTCCTCGTCCCGGGCGTCCCCCACTGCCCGTCCGACGACGTCCCGCGCGAGCGGCTGCGCCACGTCCTCCTGCTCGCGGCGTCCGGGCGGACTCCCGGGGTACCGCTCAGCCTGCTCCTCGGCCAGGCCCTCGCCGTCGCCGACCCGGCGCCCCCGCCGTCGCCCGATGCCGCCGTCCTCGCACGGGACGCGCTCCTGCGTGGCGCCGGTGCCCCCACGGCGGCGCGTCGGGCACGGCACCGGGACCGCGGCCCTGCGCGCGGTGTGCTCGCGCCCCTCCTCGGCGGGACGGCGGTCCTCGTCGTGGGTCTGGTCGCGCTCGTGGGTCTGGCCGGGAGGACGGCGCCGCCGGCCGAGGGGTTCGGGGCCGACGCCGACGACGGCGCCGTGCGGGCGGTGACGGCCGTGCCCGCGCCGTACCGGCACTCCGGTGCGGCGGAGCGCCTCGCGGGCGAGGTCCTCGTGCTGACCCGCGCGCGAGCCGACGCGCTCGCCGGTGGTGACCTCCTGCGGCTCCTGAGCGTCACGGCCCCCGGTTCGCCCGCCGCCCTGGCCGACCTCGGGCAGTTCGCCGCGCTGCACCCTGCGGACCGAGGGCGCACCGCGGCCGACGGCTCCGTCGCGGTGCGGGTCGAGGACCTGCGGGTGCTGTCGATCGACGGGCAGGAGGCGCGGGTGCTCCTGGTCGCGGCGGTCGGGCACGCCGCCGACGGTGGCGCGGCGCGCCCCGTCGTGCTGTCACTTGCCGGGGAGCCCGGCGCCTGGCGGGTCACCGACGTGGCGGCACCGGACGGTGGCGGGTGACGACGACGCCCCGGGACGTCAGTCGGTCCCGGTGACCCAGCGTGCGGCCGCCGCGACGTCGGGGTGCCGGTAGGTGAAGCCGGAGCCCAGCAGGACCTCCGGCAGCACGCGCTGGGAGGCCAGGATGTCGTCGGCGAACTCGCCGACCACGACGCGCAGGGCGACCCGGGGGACGGGCACGATCGCCGGGCGGCGGAGCTCGCGGGCGACCGCCCGGACCACCTCCGCCTGCGGTCGCGGGTCCGGGCCCACGACGTTGACGGCGCCGGAGACCTCCTGCGCGAGGAGGTGCTCGATGGCGCGCACCTGGTCGACCAGCGTGATCCAGGGCCAGAAGTTCCGACCGTTCCCGAGCGGTCCGCCGACGCCCAGACGCAGCAGCGGCAGCAGCCGGCCGAAGGAACCGCCGGACCGGGAGACGACGATCCCGGTCCGCAGGTGAGCCACGCGCACGCCGGCGTCCTGCGCCGGGGCGGTCGACTCCTCCCAGGCGCGGACGACGTCCGCGAGGAACCCCGCACCGCCGGCGGACGCCTCCGTGAGCACCTCGTCGCCCCGGTCGCCGTAGAAGCCCACCGCCGAGCCCTGGAGCAGGACGCGCGGGCCGCCGCCGGACGCGGCCAGGGTGCGGGCCAGGAGCGCCGTCGGACGCGTCCGGGACTGCAGGATGGTGCGGCGGTAGGCGTCCGTCCAGCGTCGGTCGCCGACCCCCGCTCCGCCGAGGTTGACGACGGCGTCGGCGCCGGCGAGGTCGGCCGGGTCCAGGCGGCCGGCGTCCGGGTCCCAGGCGATCTCGTCGGGCCGCCGTGCCTCGCGCCGTACGAGGCGGTCGACCTCGTGCCCGCCGGTACGCAGGTGCTCGACCAGGGCCGAGCCGATGAGTCCGCCGGATCCGGCGACGACGACGCGCATGCGCCCCAGCCTAGGAGGCGCCCGCGGCCCGCGCGGCAGCGGTCGACGCCACGCGCTCAGCGGCCTGTCAGGCGTCCTCGCGCCGCAGGGCCGCACCGCGTGCGCGGTGCGGCCCTGCGGGTGGTGCTCAGCCGGTCAGGCCCTCGTCACAGACCGACCTCGGCCTCGAACGCGCCCTCCTCGATCCGCTTCTTCACCGCGGCGAGGTAGCGCGAGGCGTCAGCTCCGTCGACCAGGCGGTGGTCGTACGACAGCGCCAGGTAGCACATCGAGCGGATCGCGACGATCTCGGTGCCGAACTCGTCCTTCGCCACGACAGGGCGCTTGACGATCGCCCCGGTGCCGAGGATCGCGGAGGTGCCGCCGGGCACGATCGGGGTGTCGAAGAGGGCCCCGCCCGAGCCGGTGTTGGTCACCGTGAAGGTGGCGCCGCTCAGCTCGTCCGGCGTCGCCTTGTTCTGCCGCGTCCGCGTCGCGAGGTCGTTGATCTTCCGCGCGATCCCGGCGAGGTTGAGGTCCCCGGCGTCCCGGATGACCGGGACGACCAGGCCACGCTCGGTGTCCACCGCGATGCCGACGTTCTCGTGGCCGTGGTACGTGATCTGGTTGCCCTCCAGCACACCGTTGACCTTCGGGTGGGCCTTGAGCGCCTCGGTGGCGGCCAGCACGAAGAAGGGCAGGTACGTGAGCTTGACGCCCTCGCGCGCCGCGAAGTCGTCCTTCGCCCGCGCCCGCAGCTGCGCCACCCGCGTCACGTCGACCTCGACGACGGTCGTCAGCTGGGCCATCGAGTGCAGGGCGTCGACCATGCGCTCGGCGATGATCTGCCGCAGCCGGCTGGCCTTCTCGGTGGTGCCGCGCAGCGGCGAGACGGCCGGGGGCTCCGCCGCCCGGCGCGCCGGGGCCTCCGCCTGGGTCGGCGTCGCGGCGGGCTCGGCCCGCTCGGCCTCCGCCCGCGCGGCGGCCTCGAGGACGTCCTCCTTGCGGATGCGCCCACCGACGCCGGTGCCGGTCAGGGACGACAGGTCGACGCCCTTCTCGGCGGCGAGCTTGCGGACCAGCGGCGTGAGGTAGCCGCCGGAGGTCGGGGCCCCGCCGGACTTCTCAGCACCGCCCGACGGCTTCGCCGGGGCGGTCGACGTCGGCGTCTGCTCCCGTGCGGCGGCCTGACCGGGCGCCTGCGTCTGCTCCGGCTTCTCCTGGGCGGCCCGGGACGGCTGCGGCTCCTGCACCTTCTCGGCCGGCGCGGCCTCGGGCTCCGGACCCTGGCCGCCGTGGTCGCCGCCCTGCTGGGCGTCCTCGCTGCGCTGCGCCGCGTCGTCGGCGGGCTGCTCGGCCGGGGCGGACTCCTGCTGCGGCTCCGACTCCTGCTGCGCGGCCGGGGCCGACCCGGAACCGACCCGCGCGAGAACGGCGCCGACCTCGACCGTCTCGTCCTCCTGGACGAGGATCTCGGTGACCGTGCCGGCCAGCGGCGACGGGATCTCGGTGTCGACCTTGTCGGTCGAGACCTCCAGCAGCGGCTCGTCGAGGTCGACGGAGTCGCCCACCTGCTTCAGCCAGCGGGTGACCGTGCCCTCGGTGACGCTCTCGCCGAGCGCGGGGAGCGTCACGTCCTGGGCGTCGCCGCCCGACGCCGCGCCGGACCCGCCGCCCTCGACCTTCGGCTCCTCCTGCGGTGCGGCGGCCTGCTGCGTCGCCTCGCCCTGGCCACCGGCGGCGTCCGGCTCCTCGACGGGACCACCGGAGGCCGCGACCTCGTCGGGCACCTGCTCCGCCTGCTGCTCCTCGGCACCGGCGGCGCCGTCCGAGGCCTCGGCGTCCCCACCGCCGCCGGAGCCGGAGGCCTCGCCGGCCTCGCCGCCGGAGCCGGAGGCCTCGCCGGCCTCGCCGATGACGGCGAGCGAAGCACCGACCTCGACCGTGTCGTCCTCCTGGACGAGGATCTCCAGGAGCGTCCCCGCGAAGGGGGACGGGATCTCGGTGTCGACCTTGTCGGTCGAGACCTCGAGCAGCGGCTCGTCGACCTCGACGGTGTCCCCGACCTGCTTGAGCCAGCGGGTGACGGTGCCTTCGGTGACGCTCTCGCCGAGCGCCGGCATCTGCACGGAGTCAGACATGACCTCGCGTCTCCTTCGGTGGGGTCAGTTGTGGGCGTGGAGGGGCTTGCCGGCCAGGGCCAGGAAGGCCTCGCCCAGCGCTTCGTTCTGCGTCGGGTGCGCGTGGACCAGCGAGGCGACGTCCTCGGGGTACGCCTCCCAGTTGACGACGAGCTGGCCCTCGGCGATGAGCTCGCCGACGCGGGCGCCGATCATGTGGACGCCGACGACGGGGCCGTCCTTCTGCCGGACCAGCTTGACGAAGCCCTGCGTGCCGAGGATCTGGCTCTTGCCGTTCCCGCCGAGGTTGTACTCGAGGGTCTGGACCTGGTCCTCGCCGTACGTCTCCTTGGCCTTGGCCTCGGTCAGGCCCACGGAGGCGACCTCGGGCTCGGAGTAGGTGACGCGCGGGATGCCGGACTCGACGATGGGCGCCGGCTTCAGCCCGGCGATCTCCTCGGCCACGAAGATGCCCTGCTGGAACCCGCGGTGGGCCAGCTGCAGCCCCGGCACGATGTCCCCGACGGCGTAGACGTTGCCGACGCCGGTGTGCAGGCGCTCGTTCGTGATGACGAAGCCACGGTCGAGGGTGATGCCCTGCTCGCCGTAGCCGAGGCCCTCCGTGCGCGGCCCGCGCCCCACGGCGACGAGCATGACCTCCGCGTCGAAGGTCTTGCCGTCCTCGAGGGTGACGTGCACGCCGTCGTCGTCCTGCGTGACGCCCTGGAAGCGGACGCCCGTGCTGAACCTGATGCCGCGCTTGCGGAAGGCGCGCTCGAAGGCCTTGCTGATGGCCGGGTCCTCGTTCGGGACGAGGTTGGGCAGGGCCTCGATGATCGTGACGTCCGCGCCGAAGGACTTCCACACGCTCGCGAACTCCGAGCCGATGACGCCGCCGCCGAGGATGATCACCGACTGCGGCACGCGGTCGAGCGTGAGCGCCTGGTCCGACGTCATGACGCGCCCGCCGATCTCCAGGCCGGGCAGCGAGCGCGAGTACGACCCCGTCGCCAGCACGACGTGCTTGCCCTGGTACGGCTGGCCGTCGACCTCGACGGTGTCCGCGCTGACGAGCTTGCCGTAGCCCTCGACGTAGGTGACCCCGTGCGCCTTCACCAGGCCCTGCAGGCCCTTGTACAGGCGGTTGACGACGCCGTCCTTGTAGGTGTGCACCTTCTCGATGTCGATGCCCTCGAAGGTCGAGCGGACGCCGTACTTCTCGCTCTCACGGGCGCCGTCGGCGAGCTCTGCGGCGTGCAGCAGCGCCTTGGTGGGGATGCAGCCCCAGTGCAGGCACGTGCCGCCGAGCTTCTCGGCCTCGATGAGGGCGACCGACATGCCCAGCTCGGACGCGCGCAGAGCAGTGGCGTAGCCGCCGCTCCCTCCGCCCAGGACCACGATGTCGAAGACGGGGTGTTCTGCCACGATGCGATGCTCCTCCGGGAGACGGCGGGTGGGACGCTCCGGTCATCTTGTCATCACCCGGAGACGAGCGTGAACCGGAGACGACCGACGCGGGGGCGGGTGCCCCGTCAGGTCATCCTATGAGTGGCTCCGCCGTACCCTGGTCACATGCCCCTGTTCCGACGACGGCCCCCCGCGCCGGCGGACAGCCCGGCGGCCCCGCCGGACGCCGACGCGCGTCGCGCCACGCGGGCGCACCTCACCGAGTTCGTGCGCACGCGGGTCGGCGTGGAGGCCTACCTGGAGCCGGCCACACGGTTCCAGCAGACGACGGTGCTGCTCATCGCGACCACGGGGGAGTGGACCCGGCGCCGGGTGCCGGACGCCCGGTCGGCGCGGGATCTCGCCCAGGAGCTCGGCATCCCCGTGTACGACGTGCAGTTCACCGGGTACCCGCAGCGCATGCGCGACTGGAACTCGCGGCAGCGGGCCCGGGCACGCGGGCGCTGACCGCCGGGCGCACCCGGCGCCCGGTGGCCGGCTCGCGGGAGGTTCAGGACTGCTCGAGCAGCTCCAGGAGGGTCCGCACGGCCACGCCGGTGCCGCCGACCGGCGTGTAGTCGTGGGCGGACGCCTCGTTGAAGGCCGGACCAGCGATGTCGAGGTGCGCCCACGGCGTGGACCCCACGAACTCCTTGAGGAAGAGCCCGGCGACGAGCATCCCGCCGAAGCGGTCGCCGATGTTGGCCAGGTCCGCCACGGAGGACTTCAGCGAGGCCCGCAGCTCCGCCGGCAGCGGCATCGGCCAGAACTGCTCGCCGGACCGCTCGGCGGCCTCCACGACCGCGCGGCGCAGGTCGTCGGTCCCCATCACGGCGGACACGCGGGTGCCCAGGGCCACGACCTGGGCGCCCGTGAGCGTCGCGACGTCGACGACGGCGTCGG
>JACIXM010000430.1 GCA_014360395.1 Actinotalea sp. | reverse complement strand
CCCGGGGTGGTGCCAGGTCGTGGTCATGGGTCCTCCTCCTCGTCCTGGAGCAGTGGACCGCGGTGACCTCGGGCGGGGCTGGGCGCCGGCTGGGAGTTCTCTGGACGGCCGGGCCGGACCGCCGGGCTGGACGGCGGGGCGGGGCGGCGGGCCCCTCAGGAGGAGCGGGCGCCCAGCGCGGACCGGACCGCGGCCGCGACCGCGGCGGTCAGCTCGCGACGGCGGGACCGGTCGACCACGACCTCGACGACGCTCCGGCCGCGCACGGGCCCGGCCAGGGCCGCGGCGAGGGCGGCGAGATCCGTGACCCGCGTGTGCTCGACGCCGTAGCCGGCGCACAGGGCGCCGAGGTCCGCGCCGTGGGGCGTCCCGAAGACCCGCTCGAACACGTCCGCGCGCTCAGGCTCCCCGTGCTCGAGGGTGGCGAAGATCGAGCCGCCGTCGTCGTTCGCGACGACGACCTGGAGCTCGGGCGCGCGCTCGAGCGGGCCGACGAGCAGCCCACCGATGTCGTGCAGGAACGTCAGGTCCCCGACGTACGCGCGCACGGGCCGGTCCAGCGCGAGGGCGACCCCCGCGGCGGTCGCGAGGGTGCCGTCGATGCCCGCCAGCCCCCGGTTGGCGACGACCTGCGGCGGCTGGGACCAGTCCGCGACGAGGTCGAGGTCGCGCACGGGGTTGCTCGAGCCGACGACGAGCACGTCGTCCTCGCCGCACGCCCGGGCGACGGCGCGCGCGACGGCGGGGCCGGTGAGCGCGGGGGCCGGGCGGCGGGTCGCGTCGGGCGGTGCGCTGGTCAGCCCTGCCTCGTCGAGCGCTACCTCGTCGAGGGCGGCCGCGATCGCGGCGAGCGCGACGCGACCGGCCTCCTGCCACCGGGCGAGCCAGGCCCGCTCGGCCGCGCCGGCCGGGCCTGCGCCGGCCAGGAGCGCGGGCGGCACCTCGGTCGCGACCCGGCTCGCGGCACGGGGCGCGTCGACCCACTCCCGGCCGGTCGGCGCGATGACGAGCGACTCGACGTCGGCCCGCCCCAGCAGGGCCTGGACCGGCCGGGACAGCGTCGGGCGCCCGAGGACGACGACGCGGCGGACCGCGCCGCCGAGGTCCGCCTCGCCCAGCAGGAGCCGGTACGCGGGGATCGCGCAGGGCCCGCCCCGCGCCCCGGAGGACGGCTCGGCGAGCAGGGGCCAGCCGTTCGCCTCGGCCAGGCGCCGCGCCGTCGGGCCCGCCCCGTCGCCGGCGACGACGACGGTGGGGACGCCGTCGGCGACCTCCGCAGCGACGGCCAGGTCGCCCGCCGGGGCACCGCGCCGGAGCACCTCGGTGAGGCCCGCGTCGGACGGCTCGGGCCAGGGGGCGCCGTCGGGCACGAGCGGCTCGCGGAAGGCGAGGTTGACGTGGACGGGGCCGGGGTCCTCGGTGCGCAGCCCGAGGGCGGCCGCGACGGCGCGCACGGCGAGGTGGCGCAGGTCGCGGTCCTCGCCGGGCCGGCCGGTGGGCGCGGGCACGTCGAGGGTCAGGCGCACGGGCTCGAGGAGCCCGACCTGCTCGGTGGTCTGGTTGGCGCCGGTCCCCCGCAGCTCGTGCGGGCGGTCCGCGGTGAGCAGGAGCAGCGGCAAGCCGGCGTGGTGGGCCTCGAGGACGGCGGGGTGCAGGTTCGCGACGGCGGTCCCGGACGTCGTCACGACGGCGACCGGTCGGGCGCGCCCGGCCAGCGCCGCGCCGCGCGCCAGGCCGACCGCGAGGAAGCCCGCGTCCCGCTCGTCGATGCGGACGTGCACGTCGAGCCGGGGCGCGGCGGGGTCCCGGTCGCCGTCCCGCCGCGCGGCTTCGGCGACGGCGTAGGCGAGCGGGGCGCTGCGGGAGCCGGGCGCGAGGACGACCTCGCGCAGCCCGCGGTCCGCGAGCGCCTGGAGCAGGACCCGGGCCGCGTGCACGCTGCTCATGCCGCCCCTCCCACCGCGCGGACGCGGGCGTGCCAGCGCCGCGCCAGCTCGTCGTCGGCGGCCGTGGCGGCGAGCCGCTCCGGGTCGGGCTCGGGCCGTCGGACCGGCAGCGCGCCGTCGACCGGCAGCAGGGGGTCGGCGACGACGTCCTCGCTGAGCAGCTGGGCGGTGGCCAGGCCGCAGGCGTGGGACAGGTCCGGCAGCGCGGCGGCGAGGGCGACGCCGGCGGCCAGCCCGACGGAGGACTCCAGCGCGGAGGACACGACCACCGGGAGGCCGACCTGCTCGGCCAGGTGCAGGCACGCCCGCACCCCGCCCAGCGGCTGGACCTTGAGCACGACGACGTCCGCCGCCTCGGCGCGCACCACGGCCAGGGGGTCCTCGGCGCGGCGGATCGACTCGTCGGCGGCGACCGGCACCCCGCTGCGGCGGCGCACCTGCGCGAGCTCCTCGACCCGCCGGCACGGCTGCTCGACGTACTCCAGCCCACCCGCGGCGCGGTCGAGAACGGCGAGCCGGGCGACAGCCTCCTCGACGTCCCAGGCGCCGTTGGCGTCGACCCGGATCCGCCCGCCGGGTCCGAGGGCGTCGCGGACGGCCTCGAGGCGCTCGACCTCGTCGTCGACGGTCTGCCCCGGCTCGGCGACCTTGACCTTGGCGGTGCGGCAGCCGCCGGACCGCTCGACGATGCCGCGGGCGGTCGCGCCGTCGACCGCCGGGACGGTGACGTTGACCGGCACGCGGTCGCGCACCGGTGGCGGCCAGCCCTCGTCGGCGGCCTCGCGCGCGGCGCGCCACCACGCCCGCGCCTCGTCGTCGTCGTAGTCCCAGAAGGGGGAGAACTCGCCCCAGCCCGCGTCGCCGCGCACGAGGACGCCGTCGCGGGAGGTCAGGCCGCGGAAGCGCGTGCGCAGGCCGACCCGGTAGACGTGCAGGTCCGGCACCCGGGCGGGCCTCGCGGCGGTCGTCACACGGAGCACCGTAGCCCGCGGCCCGGATCTAGGGTGGCGCCATGACAGCACTGCCCCGCCCGGTGTCCGCGACGTTCGACCCCCAGCAGTGGCGGGAGGTCACCGGGTTCGAGGGCCTGACCGACCTCACCTACCACCGCGGCGTGGAGCGGGACGCGTCCGGCGCCGTCGTCCGCGACCTGCCGGTGGTGCGGGTGGCGTTCGACCGGCCGGAGGTGCGCAACGCCTTCCGCCCGCACACCGTGGACGAGCTGTACCGGGTGCTCGACCACGCGCGCATGACCTCCGACGTCGGGACGGTGCTGCTGACCGGCAACGGCCCGAGCCCCAAGGACGGCGGCTGGGCGTTCTGCTCCGGCGGGGACCAGCGGATCCGCGGGCGGGACGGGTACCGCTACACCTCCGACGTCGCGGAGCAGACGGCCGACGCCATCGACCCGGCTCGCGCCGGGCGGCTGCACATCCTGGAGGTGCAGCGGCTCATCCGGACGATGCCGAAGGTCGTCGTCGCGGTCGTGGACGGGTGGGCCGCCGGCGGCGGGCACTCCCTGCACGTGGTGGCCGACCTGTCGATCGCCTGCCGGCAGCACGGCCGGTTCAAGCAGACGGATGCGGACGTGGGGTCCTTCGACGGCGGCTACGGGTCGGCGTACCTGGCCCGGCAGGTCGGGCAGAAGCGCGCGCGGGAGATCTTCTTCCTCGCCCGGGAGTACTCCGCCGACGACGCCGAGCGCTGGGGCGCGGTCAACGAGGTGGCCGAGCACGACGACGTCGAGGCGCTGGCCCTGGAGTACGCGCGGGTCATCGCCACGAAGTCGCCGCAGGCCGTGCGGATGCTGAAGTTCGCGTTCAACCTCCCCGACGACGGGCTCATGGGCCAGCAGGTGTTCGCCGGGGAGGCCACGCGGCTGGCGTACATGACCGACGAGGCCGTCGAGGGCCGGGACGCGTTCCTCGAGCGGCGGGAGCCTGACTGGTCGCGGTTCCCGCACTACTTCTGAGCCGGGCCCGCGTCCGGGCCGTGCGGGAGAGGTCGTCAGTCGGGGCTGACGAGCCAGACGCCGAAGCTCAGCAGCTCACCCAGGGCGAGGAACGCCGCGACGGTGACGCCGAAGAGCAGGAGCACCGAGACCAGGACGGGCGCGACGGTGCGCAGGTGCTCGCGCAGGTCGCGGGCGTCGTCGGTGCGCTCGAGGGGGTGGCCGAGGCGGGTCGTCGTCATGGTGCCCACCCTGCCCCGCGAGGTGCGGTCCCCGGATCCCCCGCGGGGCCGGTCGTGGGCCGCGGGTGACTCCCCCGCCGGGAGCACTCGGGGCGGCCGGGATCATCCCTGGGGCGGAGTTCACCCGACGGGTCGGTGGCGGAGGCTCGCGGCCCACGGGACCATGGACAAAGAGGACAGTCCGGACCACGGAGGTGCGCGCCGATGCTCGACGATGCGCCCTCCGTGCTGCTCGCCACCGGCGACGACGCCCTGCACGCGCAGCTCGTCGAGGCGCTCACGGCGGAGGGCTTCGTGGTTGGCGGACGGTGCCGGTCGGCGAGCCGATGCGTGGACGCCGCCCGCGCCGGCGGGGTCGACCTCGCCCTGCTGGACGTGCGCGTCGCCGGTGACGTGCTCGAGGCCGTGACGGCATTGCACCGGGAGCGCCTCGCCGGGACCGTCCTGCTCATGGCCCAGGTCGACGAGCACCTGCTGGCCGACGCCGTGCTCGCCGGCGCCGCCGGGGCGGTCGCCGTCGACGAGCTGCGCGCCCTGCCCGCGTCCCTGCGCGCCGTGCTCGCGGGCGAGCCGGCCCTGTCCCGCAAGCTCGTGGCCCGGCTCCTCATCGAGTACCGGACCCGGCACGCCATGGGCACCGGCGACGGTCCGGTCGCCGTG
>JACIXM010000043.1 GCA_014360395.1 Actinotalea sp. | reverse complement strand
GTCAGCACCGAGACGCCCGCGGCGGCGACGTCGGGCCGGGACAGCCGCTCCGCCAGGAGCCGAGCGCCGTCGAGGGTGCGCTGCTGCCGCTCGCGGAAGCCCTCGGAGGCGGCGACCTTGAACGCCACGGCCTTGGCCGCGACGACGTGCATGAGCGGGCCGCCCTGCTGGCCGGGGAACACCGCCGAGTCGACCTTCCTCGCGAGCTCCTCGGTGGTGAGGATGAAGCCGGCCCGCGGGCCGCCGAGGGTCTTGTGCACGGTGGAGGAGACGACGTCGGCGTGCGGCACCGGGCTGGGGTGCAGGCCGGCGGCGACCAGGCCGGAGAAGTGGGCCATGTCGACCCACAGCGCGGCGCCCACCTCGCGGGCGATCTCCGCGAACGCCGCGAAGTCGAGCTGACGCGGGTAGGCGGACCAGCCGGCGATGATGACCCGCGGCCGGGCCTCGAGGGCCTTGGCCCGCACGACGTCCATGTCGATGAGGTAGGTATCCGGGTCCACGCCGTACGCCGCGACCTCGTAGAGCTTGCCGGAGAAGTTGAGCTTCATGCCGTGCGTGAGGTGGCCGCCGTGCGCGAGCTCGAGGCCGAGGATCGTGTCCCCCGCGCTGGCCAGCGCGTGCAGGACGGCGGCGTTGGCCTGCGCGCCGGAGTGCGGCTGGACGTTGGCGTGCGCGGCGCCGAAGAGCGCCTTGGCCCGCTCGCGCGCGAGCTCCTCGGCGATGTCGACCTGCTCGCAGCCGCCGTAGTAGCGCTTGCCCGGGTAGCCCTCGGCGTACTTGTTCGTCAGGACGGACCCCTGCGCCTGGAGCACGGCCCGCGGCACGAAGTT
Source organism: Actinotalea sp. (assembly GCA_014360395.1). Lineage (GTDB taxonomy): Bacteria > Actinomycetota > Actinomycetes > Actinomycetales > Cellulomonadaceae > Actinotalea. The sequence continues at coordinate 3,830 of JACIXM010000043.1, read as the reverse complement.
CTCGCTCGCGATCATCTCGAGCGTCTCCTGCTGGCGCAGGAGCTCCCCGTCCAGGACGGCGGCGATCTCGGGGTCCAGCTCGGCGAGCGGCTGGTTCATGACGTCGTCGGCGCTCATGTCTCTCCTCGCATCAGCAGTGTGCGTGGCGGTCCCGGCACGCCCGGGCACGCACACCTCGTGTGGTGACCCGCGGCCCAGGCGAACGACCCGGAGTCTGCTGTGCTGTGCCGCTCCCTGGTGGTGACCCACCTGCGCCAGTCGCGACCGGGACAGGGTAGCAACCGACGACTGCAGCGCTCGACGATCCGACCGTATTGTTAATGACTCTCATTCTCGTTACGGTCACCGACGTGAGACCACCACTCCTGACCACCCTCGCGGCGCTCCCGCTCCTCGGCCTCACCGCCTGCGCCGGAATCACCTCGACCACCGCGGATGTCGAGGCCTCGTCCGCCGCGGCGGCCACCGCCCAGGACGAGCAGGCGGACGACGAGGCCCACGGCGCCGCTGAGGTCGCCGCCCCGCGCCCGCGGATCGTCACGACCTACGACGGCGGCGTCCTCGTCGTCGACGCCCTGACCCTCGAGGTCGTCGAGGACCTCGAGCTCCCCGGCTACAACCGGCTCGGCCCGTTCGGCGACGACCGCCACGTCTTCGTCACCGTCACCGACGGGAGGGAGAAGGGCTTCCGCGTGCTCGACGTCGGTTCCTGGAGCCGGCAGCACGGCGACCACGCCCACCACTACGCCGGCGACCCGCAGCTGACCGGGACCGTCGTGCCGGCGGACGCTCCCGGGCACGCCATCCCCCACGGCGGGGTCACCACCCTGTTCGACGACGCGACCGGCGACATCCTCGTGCTGGACCGTGACGAGCTCCTCGCCGGCACCGGCGAGCCGGAGCGCCACACGTCGGAGGCGGCGCACCACGGCTTCGCACTCGTGCTGGACGACGGGAGCCTCGTCGCCACCCTGGGTGACGAGGAGGCCAGGACGGGACTGCGCGTCCTCGACGCCGACGGGGCCGAGGTCGCCCGGAACGAGGACTGCCCCGGCATCCACGGCGAGGGCGTCGTCCAGGGCGAGATCGTCGTCGCCGGGTGCGAGGACGGCGTGCTCGTCCAGGACGGCACCACCATCACGAAGCTGCAGGTCCCGGCGGCCTTCGGCCGCATCGGCAACCTCTACGTCAGCCCCACCTCGCCGCTGGCCGTGGGCGACCACAAGGCCGACCCGGAGCAGGGACTGACCCTGACCGAGGTGGCGCTCGTCGACACCACTGTCCCGTCGCTGCGGGTGGTGGAGCTGCCCGACGGCATCGGGTACACCTGGCGCGGCGTCGGCCGGGGCGCCGACGACGAAGGCCTTCTCCTCGGCACCGACGGCGCCCTGCACGTGCTCGACGTGGCGACCGGCGAGGTGACCGCCAGCCACGCCGTCATCGAGCCGTGGGAGGCCCCTGACGCGTGGCAGGAGGCCCACCCGGCGCTGCTCGTGCTGGACGGCATGGCCTACGTCACCGACCCGGCTCGCCGGCAGATCCACGCCGTCGACCCGGTGACGGGTGAGGTCTGGCGCAGCGGTGACCTGCCCGCGGCGCCGAACGAGATCATCGGCACGCGGGGCTGATCCTGGTCCGACGGCCCGGCTCAGCGGTCAGGGCCGGGCCGTCGGCACCCCGCGCGCCGCGGTGCGCTCGGGCCGAGAGCGTGCGGCGACGGCCCGGTCAGCGGCGGACGGGCTCAGGCGGCGCCGTCGTCGTCAGCCCGACCCTCGCCGAGGATCTTGCGGAGGTAGGCGTACGTCAGCGAGCCGGCCGTCTCGTCGTGCTGGTGGGTGTAGCCGTGCTTCTGGTACAGCGCGAGGTTGTGCACCGAGTCGCGGCCGGTGAAGACCCACAGCTCGTCGGTGCCCTCGGGCAGGTACGGCGGGATCGCCAGGAGCATCTGGGTGCCGATCCCCTGACCCTGCAGGTCCGGCGCGACCGCGAGGCGCCCGAGCGTCGCCTTGCCCGGCTCGAGCTGGACGCGGACGGAGCCGACCAGCCGGTGCCCGTCCCAGGCGCCGAGCGTGACGATCCCGGGCGCGGCGAGGTCCGCGCGCAGCTCCTCGAGCGTCTGGGTCAGCGGCGGGATGTTCGGGTCGCCGTACGTCTGCGCCTCCGTGACGAAGGCCGCGCGGCGCAGCGTGAGCAGCTCGCCCGCGTCGTCGTCGGTCACCGGCCGGATCGTCACGTCCACGCTCATGCGCCTCATCGTGGCATCCGGGGCACCACCGGGGCGACCGCCGCTCCGGTGACGAGACGGTGCGCGTCGTCGACGGGCGGACACGACCGCCGTCGGCCGGGACCCCCGAGTAGCCTCAGCCTCCGTGACCACGCCCGACGACGCCCTGCCGACGCCCGGCGCACCCACGCACTGGGTGCTCAGCCTGTCCTGCCCGGACCGCCCCGGGATCGTCGCCGCCGTCGCCGGGATGCTCGCCGACCACGGCGGCAACATCACCGAGTCCCAGCAGTTCGGTGACCCGCTCAGCGGACTGTTCTTCATGCGCGTGCAGGTCGAGGCCGCCGCGGCCGAGGAGGACCTGCGCCGCGCGTTGAGCTCGCTCGCCGACCGGTTCGCGATGACGTGGCGCCTGGACGTCGCGGGCCGGCGGATGCGCACCGTCGTGATGGTCTCCACCGCCGCGCACTGCCTGCACGACCTGCTGTTCCGCCAGCAGTCCGAGGGGCTGCCGGTCGACATCGTCGCCGTCGTCTCCAACCACACGGCGCTGGCGGACGTCGCCGCGTTCTACGGCATCCCGTTCCACCACGTGCCGGTCACGAAGGACGCCAAGCCGCAGGCCGAGGCGCGGCTGCTGGAGCTGGTCGACGAGCTGGACGCGGAGCTCGTGGTCCTCGCCCGCTACATGCAGATCCTGTCGGACGACCTGTGCCGCACCCTCGCCGGGCGCGTGATCAACATCCATCACTCGTTCCTGCCGAGCTTCAAGGGCGCCCGGCCCTACGCCCAGGCGCACGACCGCGGCGTCAAGCTCATCGGCGCGACGGCGCACTACGTCACCGGCGACCTCGACGAGGGCCCGATCATCGAGCAGGACGTCGAGCGCGTGGACCACACCAAGCGCGTGGAGGACCTCGTCGCCCTCGGCCAGGACGTCGAGCGCCGGGCGCTGGCCCGCGCCGTCCGCTGGCACGCCGAGCACCGCGTCCTCCTGGACGGGCACCGCACCATCGTCTTCCGCTGAGCCGCAGGACGGCACCCGCCCGGACTGCGCCGTCCTGCAACACGATCGTCACGCAGGGGCACCGTGGCCGAAACGCCCGGGGCGTTGGCTGTCCTCCATGAGCACGACCCAGCACCGGACGCCGTCGTCCGCCCCGCTCGGCCGCGCCCCCACCGCGCCGCTCCCGACGACGACGCCGCTCGTCGTCTTCGGCGCCCACCTGCGGGGCGAGCCGCGCTGCTGGCAGCTCGAGGAGCTCGGCGGCGCGTTCCTGCGGGACGTCCGCACCGCACCCGCGTACCGGATGCACCTGGCCGCCGACGGGCACCGCGCGCTCGTGGTTCCCGCGCCGACGGGGGTGCCCGGGATGAGCCTGCCCGGTGAGGAGTGGCTGCTGCCGGTGCCGGCCGTCGGGACCCTGCTGCTGGCGCTGCCCGCCCCGGAGGCCGTCGGACCGGTCGCCCTGGACGACGGCCGGGAGGTCCTCGCCGTCGTCGGCACCGTCACGGGACGCGAGCGCGACATCAGCGACCCCCTGGGCTGGCGGGCCTTCCGGGCCGGCTACGACTGAGCGGAGCACGACGGCCGGGAGGGCGTGGA
>JACIXM010000429.1 GCA_014360395.1 Actinotalea sp. | reverse complement strand
CAGCCGGGCGGCGGACGCGTGCGACAGGGCTGCGCCCGGCCCCGCGTAGAGCAGTGCGGCCCACGCCCGCGTGCGCCAGTCGACGGGTCCGGAGTGCGCGACGACGACGCCCTGGTGCAGCCGCTGCCAGCGGCCCGTCCGGACCTGGTGCGCGACCCATGACCGCAGCAGCCCGGACCTCTCGAGCTGGGCCGTCGTGAGGACGCCTGACTGCCGCTCTGCGCGCAGGAGCGCAGCGCGGACGACGTCCCGGGAAGGCATGGTGCCAGCGTGCAGGTCGCGCCCCGACGGCCGCCCGTACGGCCCCTTGGTCTGTGGACGAACCGCACCTGGGAGGAAGGCGAAGCGTTTGGTCCACCAAGCGCGACAAAGGCTTCGGCGAACGGGCGTGGAGGGAGGGTGCGCTCCGTCTACGGCGAGAGCCCCGGGGACACAGCACCCCGGGGCTCCCACCTACGACTCGCTACGCCTCAGCGCTCGGCGTCACCGGCGATGAAGGCCTCGAGCTGCGCCCGGCCCTTCGTGTCCTCCATCTGCACCGGCGGCGACTTCATGAAGTACGTCGAGGCGGAGATGATCGGGCCACCGACCCCACGGTCCTTGGCGATCTTCGCGGCGCGCAGGGCGTCGATGATGATGCCGGCCGAGTTCGGGGAGTCCCACACCTCGAGCTTGTACTCGAGGTTCAGGGGCACCTCGCCGAACGCGCGGCCCTCGAGGCGGACGTACGCCCACTTGCGGTCGTCGAGCCACGCGACGTAGTCCGACGGGCCGATGTGGACGTTGCGGTCCTCCTTCTTGTTGGCCAGCGAACCCTCGAGGTTCGACGTGACCGACTGCGTCTTGGAGACCTTCTTGGACTGCAGGCGCTCGCGCTCGAGCATGTTCTTGAAGTCCATGTTGCCGCCGACGTTGAGCTGGTACGTGCGGTCCAGCGCGACGCCGCGGTCCTCGAAGAGCTTCGCGAGCACACGGTGCGTGATCGTGGCGCCGACCTGCGACTTGATGTCGTCGCCGACGATCGGCACGCCCGCGGCCTCGAACTTCGCGGCCCACTCCGGGTCGGACGCGATGAACACCGGCAGCGCGTTGACGAAGGCGACGCCCGCGTCGATCGCGCACTGCGCGTAGAACTTCGCGGCCTCCTCCGAGCCCACCGGGAGGTAGCAGACCAGGACGTCGGCCTGCGCGTCCTTGAGCGCCTGCACGACGTCGACGGCCTGGGCGTCCGACTCCTCGATCGTCTCGGCGTAGTACTTGCCGATGCCGTCGAGCGTCGGGCCGCGCTGCACGGTCACACCGAGCGGCGGGACGTCAGCGATCTTGATCGTGTTGTTCTCGCTGGCGACGATCGCCTCGGAGAGGTCGAACCCGACCTTCTTCGCGTCGACGTCGAACGCCGCCACGAACTCGATGTCAGAGATGTGGTAGGGGCCGAACTGCACGTGCATCAGGCCCGGCACGGTGCTCTGCGGGTCGGCGTCCGCGTAGAACTGGACGCCCTGCACCAGCGACGCGGCGCAGTTGCCGACGCCCACGATGGCGACGCGGATCGAACTCATCCTCGCTCCTCGGTATCTGTTCAGTGCTGCGGCGCGGACGCGTCGTCAGCGGTGTCGGTGGTGGCCGGTCGGCCACCGTCGGTTCGGTCGGCGCGACCGCGGGGGCCACGCGAGGAGGACCGCTGGGCGGTCCCCGTGCCGGCGGCGCGCCCGGTCGGCGCGTCGTCGCGGTCGCGGCCGAGGCCACGCTCGTTGTCGATCAGTCCGTCCAGCCAGCGCACCTCGCGCTCGACCTGCTCCAGGCCGTGGCGCTGCAGCTCGAGGGTGTACTCGTCGAGCCGCTCGCGGGTACGGGCCATCGACTGGCGCACGTTCTCCAGGCGCTCGGTCAGGCGGGTGCGCCGGCCCTCCAGGATCCGCAGGCGGGTCTCGGCATCGGTCTGCGCGAAGAACGCGAACCGCACGTCGAAGCCCTCGTCCTCCCAGGACGACGGCCCGGCCTCCGCGAGCAGGTCCGCGAAGTGCTCCTTGCCCTCCGCGGTGAGCTCGTAGACGATCCGCGCACGCTTGCCCGACAGGGCGTGAGGCGGCGGCGTCTGCGACGCGTCGCTGCCCTGGATGAGCCCCCGCCCCTCCAGCGACTTCAGCGCCGGGTAGAGCGAGCCGTAGGACAGCGCCCGGAACGAGCCGAGCAGGAGGTTGAGGCGCTTGCGCAGCTCGTAGCCGTGCATCGGTGTCTCGTGCAGCGACCCGAGGATCGCCAGCTCGAGGACGTCCGCCCTGCTGCGCACCTGCTCCTGCCTCTCCCGGTCACCGGACCGACGACGTCGCCGCCGTCCGCCCTGTCGGCGCCCGGTCCCCTTGATCACGCGCCACGATGTATCGGACTGATACATCGTGAGGTTAGATCCGTTCGCGACACTCGCGCAAGCGGCCTGCGGTTCTGCCGCGCGTCGGGCTGCCCGGACCGCGCGCTTTCGCAGGATCCGCACGGACCGTCACGGGCTCTCCACGGGGTGGTCGCCATACTGGACGGCGGAGTGACGCCGTCGGCATGCCCTCTCAGGGCGCCGTGCCGCCCGGCCGTCCGTACCCTCTTCGGTGGCCGTGCGACCACGGCCCCGCCCTGAACGAAAGGCACAGCGTGGCAACGGGAACACCGCCCACCCACCGCCCCGCGGGCTCCATGCCGCCGTCCCCGCAGCGGCGCAGCGTCCGCGGCGACTCCGGTGCCGCGGCACCCGCATCCAGCCCGTGGACGGCGACCGGTGCTGCTGCGCCCCAGCGTCCGGCCACGACCGGAGGCGGCGCCACCGGTGGCTCCGGCGGCCGTCGCGGAGGGGGCGGCGGAGGGGGCCGCGGCTCCGGCGGTGGTGGGGGCGGTCGCTCCGGTGACGGGCAGGGTCCCGGCGGCGCGCCGGCGCGTCGTCGCCGGCTCATCGACTACCCGCGGTACGGCAAGACCGGCTGGCGGCGCTGGGTGCCCTCCTGGAAGCTCGTGCTCGGGCTCTTCCTGCTGCTCCTCGCGGCCCTCGTCGGCGTGGCCGCCTGGGCCTACGCCACGACGGACATCCCCGAGCCGGACGAGTTCGCCCAGGCGCAGACGACGACCGTCTACTACGCCGACGGCGAGACGGTGCTGGGGACGTTCGGCGACGCGAACCGGGAGATCATCTCCGGCGACCAGATCCCGCAGCACGTCAAGGACGCCGTCGTCGCGGCGGAGGACCGCACGTTCTACGAGAACGCCGGCATCTCCCCCACGGGCATGGCCCGCGCGCTGTGGAACAACCTGCGCGGCAACTCCCGCCAGGGCGGCTCGACGATCACCCAGCAGTACGCCGAGCGCTTCTACTTCGGCACGACGGTCGACGACTACGCGGGCAAGGCCCGCGAGGCGATCCTGGCCGTCAAGCTCGACCAGGCGCAGGACAAGGACGAGATCCTCGAGAACTACCTGAACACGATCTTCTTCGGGCGCGGCTCCTACGGCATCGAGCGCGCCGCCCAGGCGTACTTCGGCGTCCCCGCGGCGGAGCTCGACGTCTCCCAGGCCGCGCTGATCGCCGGGATCATCCCGTCGCCGAACAACTGGGACCCCCGCACCGACCCGGCTCGCGCCGAGCAGCGGTGGAACTACGTGCTGGACGGCATGGTCGTGATCGGAAGCCTGACGCAGGCCGAGCGGGACGCGATGGTCTTCCCCGAGACGATCGAGTACGTGCGGGACAACCGGCTGGCCGGCCCGCGCGGCTACCTGTGGGACCTGGTGCGGCGCGAGGTCATCGCCCGCTCCCCCGTCTCCGAGGACGAGCTGGAGACCCGCGGGTACCGGATCGTCTCGACGATCGAGGTCCCCATGCAGGAGTCGATCGAGGCGGCGGCGACGGAGCTGCCGGAGGACCGTCCGGAGAACCTGCGCGTCGCGATGGTCTCGCTCGACCCGGCCGACGGGGCCATCAAGGCGCTGTACGGGGGCCCGGACTTCGTCACGGTCTCGCGCAACGCGGTGACCCAGGACATCGCGCAGGCGGGCTCGACGTTCAAGCCCTTCACCCTCGTCGCGTACCTGGAGAACGGCGGGTCGCTGCGCTCGCGGTACAACGGCGACAACGGGCTGGAGATCGAGGGCTTCCCGAACCCCGTCCGCAACTTCGGCGAGACGGACTTCGGCGACACCGACCTCATCCGCGCCACGGCCCAGTCCGTCAACACCGTGTACGCGCAGATGAACGTCGAGCCCGGCGTGCAGGAGGGACCCGCCGCGACCGTGGACGTCGCGGTCCGCGCGGGTGTGCGCGAGGACGCCGTCGACCTGCAGCCGCCGGTCCCGTCCAACGTGCTCGGCACGCCCTCGGTCAACCCCATCGACATGGCCGAGGCCTACAACACCTTCGCCGCTCAGGGCGTCCACCACGAGCCGTTCATCGTCCGCACGATGGAGTACCTCGACGGCGGGACCGTCTACGAGGGCGGTGACCAGGGCGAGCGCGTCTTCGCCGAGGACGTCATGGCGGACACGACGTTCGCCCTGCAGGCGGTCGTCGAGAGCGGCTCGGGCCAGCCGGCCCAGGAGATCGGCCGTCCGTCGGCGGGCAAGACCGGTACGTCGAACGACAACCGGTCGGCCTGGTACGTCGGTTTCACCCCCCAGCTGACGACGGCGGTCGCGATGTACCAGGTCTCCGAGGACGGCCGGTCCGCGGAGCCGATCACCCCGTTCGGCGGCTACCGGGAGATCACCGGCGGCACCGTGCCCGTGCGGGCGTGGACCGCGCACATGACGCGGGCCCTGGAGGGCACCGAGGTCATCCCGTTCCCCGAGCGGGCGGACGTCGGCGAGCCCAACGTGCCGCCGATCATCGCGGTCCCGTCCGTGGTCGGTCTGCCGGAGGCGGAGGCCGTCGCGACGCTGCGGTCGGCGGGCTTCGAGGCGGCCGTGCAGCGCTCGACCGACCCGCAGGTCCCCGAGGGCCGGGTCATCTCCCAGAGCCCGCGCGGCGAGGCGGAGCAAGGCTCGACCGTCACGATCGTCGTCTCCGAGGGCACGGGGCTGGTGAACGTGCCGGACGTCGTCGGGCTCAACGCGCAGCGCGCCGTGTCCACGCTGGAGGCGGCCGGGTTCTCGGTGGCCTCGCGCGAGGTCGAGTCGGACGAGCAGCGCGGGCGGGTCGTGGCCCAGAACCCGAGCGGCCAGGCCGAGCCCGGCAGCACCGTGACGATCGACGTCTCGGCGGGGCCGGCCGAGCCCGAGCCGGAGCCGGAGGAGACGCGGACACCGCCGGGCCGGGAGCCGGATCCTGAGCCGACGGAGCCCACCGACCCGCCGCCCGGGGACGGCGAGACGGACGGGGACCCCGAGGCCAGCGGCCTGCTGCCACCCGGCCTGAGGCCCTGAGCTCCGGCCCCCGACGACGACGGCGCCCCTCACCCCTCGCGGTGACCGGGCGCCGTCGTCGTCCACAGGACCGCCCCCGGTCAGGACCGACGGCCGTGGAGCCGGTAGCATGGGCGGCTGCTGCACGGGACCAGGGGTGCCATCACCACCTGCCGGCCTGACCGCCGGGCCCGCCGCGGCTGACGCACAACCCTCCTGCCACGGAGAGACCGTGGCCGCTGAGACCACAGGAGGTGGGTTCTCGCATGCGTCGTTACGAGATGATGGTGATCCTCGACCCCGACATCGAGGAGCGCACCGTCGCCCCGTCCCTCGACAAGTACCTCGGGGTCGTCAAGACCGCCGGTGGCACCGTCGACACCGTGGACATCTGGGGCCGGCGTCGTCTGGCCTACGAGATCAACAAGAAGTCCGAGGGCATCTACGCCGTCGTGAACTTCACCGCGACCCCCGAGACGGCTCAGGAGCTGGACCGTCAGCTGGGCCTGAACGAGGCCGTCCTGCGCACGAAGGTCATGCGCCCGGACGCTCGCTGACCCGACGGCCGTCCGAGCCGTCGCAGCCCACACCCAGCCCAACCGCAGAAGACCTACCGCGAGGAGCACGCCATGGCCGGTGACACCGTCATCACGGTGGTCGGGAACCTGACCGGGGACCCCGAGCTGCGCTTCACCCCGTCCGGTGCGGCGGTCGCGAACTTCACGATCGCGTCCACGCCGCGCACGTTCGACCGCCAGAGCAACGAGTGGAAGGACGGCGACACGCTGTTCATGCGCTGCTCGATCTGGCGCGAGGCGGCGGAGAACGTCGCGGAGTCCCTGACCAAGGGCATGCGCGTCATCGCCCAGGGCCGTCTGGTCCAGCGCTCCTACGAGACCCGTGAGGGCGAGAAGCGCACCGTGGTGGAGCTCCAGGTCGACGAGGTCGGCCCCTCCCTGCGGTACGCCTCGGCGAAGGTCACCCGGGCGCAGCGCTCGGGTGGCGGCGGTGGTGGCGGCTTCGGCGGCGGCAACGGCTACAACAGCGGCGGTCAGCAGGGCGGGGGCGGCGGGTTCGACAACGACCCGTGGGCCACGTCCGGACCGTCCGCCGGCGGTGGTGGCTCGTACAACGACGAGCCCCCCTTCTGATCCAGATCTCGGCCCGCTGACCTCGTCGGTCGGGCCACGAAGAACCCGAGGAGCACACGATGGCGAAGCCCGTCGTCCGCAAGCCCAAGAAGAAGCAGAACCCCCTCAAGGCGGCGAAGATCGACGTCGTCGACTACAAGGACACCGCGCTGCTGCGGAAGTTCATCTCGGACCGCGGCAAGATCCGCGCGCGCCGGGTGACCGGTGTCTCCGTCCAGGAGCAGCGCGCCATCGCCCGGGCCGTGAAGAACGCCCGCGAGATGGCTCTGCTGCCGTACTCGAGCTCGGCTCGCTGAGAAAGGGGCTGAACTCATGGCGAAGCTCATCCTCACGCACGAGGTGACCGGTCTCGGCGCCCCCGGCGACGTGGTGGAGGTCAAGGACGGGTACGCCCGCAACTACCTCCTGCCGCGTGGCCTGGCCACGGCGTGGAGCAAGGGTGCCCAGAAGCAGATCGACCAGATCCGCAAGGCCCGCAAGAGCCGCGAGATCGCGTCGCTCGACGACGCCCGGGCGATCCGCGACAGCCTGCAGTCGAAGCCGGTCGTCGTGACGGCCAAGGCCGGCGCGTCCGGCCGCCTGTTCGGCGCGGTGACGACGACGGACATCGCCGAGGCGATCACCGCCGCCGGTGGCCCGTCGGTCGACAAGCGCAAGATCGAGGTCGGGCAGCCGATCAAGTCGATCGGCGAGTACCAGGTGCAGGTCCGCCTGCACGAGGACGTCGCCGCGCAGGTCGACGTCGAGGTCGTGCCCTCCGCCTGACGGCGGGAGCTCGAGCGAGAGCCCGGATCCCTCAGGGGTCCGGGCTCTCGCCGTCCCGGCTCGACGGCTCGGCCACCGCGCTTCCCCCGCGGCGCCCCTCGGCGCGGTGTGGCCGCGGCAGGGGGCCGGTCGACAGCGGCACGCCGTCGGGGGTGAGCACGGAGAGGGTGCGTCGCAGCGTCGTGACGACCGTGGCTACGACGAGCGCCTGGGCGTCCTGACCGTGGCGCCGCTCGTGCTCCCCCAGGGCGACCACGAGACGCTGGACCGAGCGGTCGACGCGCTCCCGTCGGCCCGGCTCGGTGTCGGTGACGCCGATCTCGCGGATCGCCTCGGCGAGCTCCCGCAGGGCGTCGGCCATGGGTGCGCGAACCTCCCGCGAGACGTCGCCCACCGGGGTGCCCCACGGCTTGTCCGCGGACAGGGCGTAGAGGTCGTCGATGAGCAGGACCGCGCGCTCGAGGGCCCGGAACTCCTCGCTGCGGGCGCTGACCAGCTCGGGGTGCCGCCGCGCCCGCAGGTTCACGACGGCGACCTCGTCGAGCTCGCCGACGACGGCGCGGGCGCGGTCGAGGCGCTGCCGCAGCTGGGCACGCCCCGGCCCGTGGTCCGCCAGCGGGGCGTCGCACCCGTCGTCGTCGAGGTGCTGCGCGACGTACCGCAGGTGGGCGACGACCGCGGTGCGCAGCGCCCCCACCGCGGCGTCCGCGGGCCCGCCGTGCAGGGTCGGCAGCGCCGCGTTGACGGCGATCGAGACGATCCCGCCGAGCAGGAAGAGCCCTGCGTACGAGACCGCGTACGAGACCTCGTCCCCCTGCCCGAGGAGCAGGACGAAGACGGCGGCCAGCGGGACGTAGGACCGGGCCGCACCGAGCCACGGCAGGCCGGCGGCGAGCACGCCGATGCCCACCACGAGCGCGACCCGCAGCCAGGGCGGCCCGGGGAGCTGGTCGCCGAGGATGCCCAGCGTGCCGCCCAGCGCGATGGCGAGCAGGCCGCGGACCGCCTCGGTGGCCGAGCGGGTGACCGCGGGGTGCATCGTCGCCACGGCGCCGAACGGCGCGTAGAAGGCGTAGTCCGCGGCGTCCGGCACGCGCAGCGCGATGAGCCAGGCGAGCACGGCGGCCAGGGCCGTCTTGCCGGCGAGCACCGCGCGCGGGTGGCGCAGCGGGTCGACGAGGCGCGAGGGCCAGGCGGGTTCGCGCGGGTGCTGGAAGGGCATCCCTCCAGTGAAACAAGATCGGGGATCACGGCAAGCGGAGGCCGAGGCCGGGCTGTGAAGACTCCGAGGAGGGCGTGGAGACCTCGGGACGGTCGTGGGCGCCGACCCGCTGCGGGACAGGCTCAGGAGCCGACCACCATCCACGCCGTCCCTCGGGCGCGCAGACCCGTCGTGACGGCGCGGGCGAGCATGAACAGGCCGCCGAACGCGACCCACGACCAGGCCAGGCCCGCGGCGCCGTCGTCGGCCCAGGTGCGGACCGCCAGCGCCGCGGGGGCGTAGACCACCAGGGTGAGCAGGCCTGCCAGGGCGAGGTACCGGCCGTCACCGGCGCCGATGAGGACCCCGTCCAGGACGAACACCCAGCCCGCGACCGGCAGGGTCACCGCCACGACCCAGAGCGCGACGGCGACGGCGCGGCGGACGGCGTCGTCGTCGGTGAACAGCGGGCCGAGCCACCACGCGACGGGCGCGAGGACGAGGCCGAGGACCGCGCCCGCGCCGGTCCCCCACTGCAGGGTGCGCCGCAGCACCGTTCGGGTGCCGCCGACGTCGCCGGCGCCGAGGCTGCGGCCGACGAGCGCCTGCGCCGCGATGGCGAGCGCGTCGAGCGCGAAGGCGATGAGCCCCCACACCGCCATGACCACCTGGTGACCCGCCAGCGACACGGTGCCCAGGCCCGCCGCGACCCAGGCCGCGAGGAGCAGCGCGGCGCGCAGGGACAGCGTCCGCAGGAGCAGGGGGACGCCGGAGCGGGCGCCGTGGAGCACGCCGGTCCCGGACGGCAGCAGGGCGACACCCTCGCGCCGTGCCCCGCGGACGACGACGACGCCCAGCACCACCGCCATGAGCACCTGGGTGATCGCCGTGCCCAGGCCGGAGCCGGCCACGCCCATCCCCACGCCGAGGACGAGCACCACGGACAGGACCGCGTTGAGCACCGCCCCGCCGACTGCGACCCACAGCGGCGTGCGGGTGTCGAGCATGCCCCGCAGGACGCCGGTCGCCGCGAGGACGACGAGCATCCCGGGCAGCCCGGGCGCGGACCAGCGCAGGTAGGCGACCGCGTGCGGCAGGACGTCGGCGGGGGCGCCGAGCGCGGTCAGGAGACCGGGCGCGGCGGCCAGGAGCGCCGCCGCGAGGAGGACGCCGAGCCCGGCCGCGATCCACATCCCGTCCACACCGAGGCGCAGCGCGCGGGTGCGGTCGTTCGCGCCGAGGGCGCGGGCCACGCTCGCCGTCGTCGTGTACGCCAGGAACACGCACAGCCCGACGGCGGTCGTCAGGACCGTCCCGGCCAGTGCGAGGCCGGCGAGCGGGGCCGTGCCGAGCCGGCCGACGACGGCGGAGTCCACGAGGACGAACAGGGGCTCGGCCACCAGTGCGCCGAGGGAGGGGACGGCGAGGGCGAGGATCTGCCGGTCGACCGGGCGCAGGCGCGCGGTCAGCCGCCGCCCCTCGGCCCGCGTCCGCACCTCCTTCATGACGTCCGACGGTACGCCCGGCCCCCGACACGCAGCGGTGCCGTCCGCGCGGGCGTCGTCGTCGTCCTGCCGCCCTGGCGGCCCGTCGGTGTGCCGCGACCGTCCGCCCGGCGGTCCGGGCCGCGGGCGCCGGCGGCCGGTGCCATGCTCACCAGGGTGCGGGTGCGTCCGTCGCCCCGCCGCAGGTCGCAGGAGCGGCACGGCGTCGTGCCAGGAGGAGGAGAGATGACCCGCCCCGGAGACCCGGACCACCTGGCCGCCCAGCGCGCCGACCTGCTGCGGTTCGCGGCCGGGTCCGAGCACCCGCACGGTTTCGGCTATCTCGACGAGGACGGTCGCGTGGACCCGGAGCGGCCGGTCGAGCTGTGGATCACCTGCCGCATGACGCACGTGGCGGCCCTCGGTGCGCTCGCGGACGAGCACCCGGCCGAGGGCGGGCCGACCCGCGCGGAGCTCCTGCGCCTCGCCACCCACGGTGTCGCCGCCCTGCGCGGGGCCCTGCACGACGACGGGCACGGCGGCTGGTACGCCGCCGTGCACCCGGACGGCACCCTCGACGACCGCAAGCAGGCCTACGGTCACGCGTTCGTTGTGCTCGCCGCGAGCTCGGCGGCCGCCGCCGACGTGGACGGCGCCGACCAGCTGCTCACCGACGCGCTCGCCGTCCACGAGCAGCGGTTCTGGGACGACACCGCCGGGCTCGCCGTGGAGGAGTGGGACGCCGCGTGGACGACCCTGGACACCTACCGCGGCATCAACGCGAACATGCACACGGTCGAGGCGTACCTGGCGGCCGGTGACGTCACCGGCGAGCAGCTGTGGCACCGGCGGGCGGCGCGGATCGCGGCGCACGTCGTCGGGTGGGCGCGGGGCAACCAGTGGCGCATCCCCGAGCACTTCGACGCCGACTGGACGCCGCTGATGGAGCACCACCGCGACCGGCCGGCGGACCCGTTCCGGCCCTACGGTGCGACGGTCGGCCACGGGCTGGAGTGGGCGCGCCTGCTCGTCGCGCTCGACCGCTCGCTGGGGTCGGGGGCGCCCGAGGGGCTCCTCGAGGCGGCCGTGGCGCTGACCGAGCGGGCCGTCGCCGACGGCTGGGCCGCGGACGGCGCCGAGGGCTTCGTCTACACGACCGACTGGTCGGGTCGGCCCGTCGTGCGCGCGCGCATGCACTGGGTCGCCGCGGAGGCGGTCAGCACCGCCCACGTGCTCCACCAGGTGACCGGTGAGCAGCGCTGGGCCGACGACGCCGCGACGTGGTGGGCGTACATCGACCGGTCCCTGATCGATCACGAGCGCGGGTCGTGGCACCACGAGCTCGACGCGCAGAACCGCGTCGCGGGCGCGACCTGGCCCGGCAAGCCGGACGTCTACCACGCCTACCAGGCCGCGGTCCTGCCCCTGCTGCCGGTGGCGCCCTCGTTCGCGACCGCGCTCCGGCTGCGGCGCGCGCGACGCCGATGACGACGACGGCGGGGCCCGCGCGTCCGTCGTGAGAACGATCATGTCCACCTTGTGGGCAGGTGGTGGAGCAGCTGCACTCCACAGGAGGTGGACCGCGTTGTCCCAGGTCAGGCCGCTGCAGAGACAGTCATCCCACGATATCCACAGGAGTTTCCACCACCTGTGCACAGACGAGTCGGGCGACGTCCACAGCGCCGAACCGGTTGTCCCCAGACGCGTGCACAGGGCGTAGGTCCCACGACTTGGAGACGCGCCGGGCGGGGGCCTAGCGTCACGCGCGGCGTCAGGTCACCAGGGTCCGGAACCACGCCGGCACGGCACACCGTCGTGTCGGTGCCCGGCGGTAGGACTGGGCCCAGGGCCGACGGGACGTACTGAGGGGTGGGGCGGTTTGAGCATCGACGAGCTCGAGACGAGTCTCGGCGCACCGCGCCAGCACGGCGGGTTCGACCGCACCCCGCCGCAGGACATCGTGGCGGAGCAGTCCGTGCTCGGCGGCATGATGCTGTCCAAGGACGCGATCGCCGACGTCGTCGAAGAGGTCAAGGGCACGGACTTCTACCGCCCGGCCCACGAGATGGTCTACGACGCGATCCTCGACCTCTACGGGCGCGGGGAGCCGGCCGACGCAGTGACCGTGGCGGCGGAGCTGACCAAGCGCGGCGAGATCTCGCGGGTCGGCGGCGCGCCCTACCTGCACACGCTCATCTCGATGGTCCCGACGGCGGCCAACGCCGGGTACTACGCACGGATCGTGCGCGAGCGTGCGGTCCTGCGGCGCCTGGTCGAGGCCGGCACGCGCATCGTCCAGCTCGGCTACGCGACCGACGGCGGCGACGTCGAGGAGCTCGTCAACAACGCCCAGGCGGAGATCTACGCGGTCTCGGAGAACCGGACCAGCGAGGACTACCTCCCGCTCTCGGAGATCATCAACGGGGCGATGGAGGAGATCGAGGCCGCGAGCAACCGCGGCGAGGGCATGGTCGGCGTGCCCACGGGGTTCTCCGACCTCGACCGCCTGACCAACGGCCTGCACCCCGGCCAGATGGTCGTCATCGCCGCGCGGCCTGCCATCGGCAAGGCGCTGGCGCTCGACACCCCGCTCGCGACGCCGACGGGCTGGACCACGATGGGCGAGGTCGCCGTCGGGGACCGGCTGCTCGGCGCCGACGGTCGACCGACGACGGTCGTGGCCGCGACCGAGGTCTTGGTCGACCGGCCCTGCTACGAGGTGACCTTCGACGACGGCACGACGATCGTCGCGGACGCGCAGCACCAGTGGCTCACGGACACCCGTGCCTCGCGGCGGGCGAGCCAGGAGGCACAGGTCCGGGGCACGACGCCGAGGGTTCTTCCCGGCATCCGGACCACGGAGGAGGTCGCGGCGACGCTGCGGTGCGCGACGGCGGACCAGCGCCTCAACCACAGCGTGCCGACGGCGCGGGCTCTCGACCTTCCCGAGGTCGACCTCCTCGTAGACCCGTACGCCCTCGGTGTGTGGCTGGGTGACGGGCACAGTGCGTCCGCGCGCTTCACGTCCGACGACCCCGAGATCGCGATGCGCATCGAGGCGGTCGAGATGGATGAGCCGTCCGAGCGGCTCGCGATCCTCGGCGTCCTGGGCAACAAGCACATCCCGCTCGCGTACCTGCGAGCGAGTGAGGTGCAGCGTCGAGCTCTGCTCGCGGGGCTGCTGGACACCGACGGCACGGTGAACCCCACCGGGAGCGTGCAGTTCTGCGTCACGGACGAGCGGCTGGCACTGGACGTCCGTGAGCTCGTGCACTCGCTGGGGTATCGCACCGGCTGGTCGACCCGCCCTGTCAACGGCAGGGACGAGGCGCACAGCACCGCCTTCACGATCACCTTCACGACCGACGACGAGGTCTTCGCCCTCGAGCGGAAGAAGCTCGTCCACAAGGAGCGTCGCCGTCCTTCGACGCCGCGGCTCACCTCCCGGTTCATCACGTCCGTCCGGCGGATCGAGAGCGTCCCGGTGCGGTGCGTCGAGGTGGACAACGCCGACCACCTGTACCTCGCGGGCAGGGCCATGGTCCCGACCCACAACTCGACCCTCGGGATCGATATCGTGCGGTCCGCGGCGATCAAGCACAACCTCGCCTCGGTCGTGTTCTCCCTCGAGATGAGCCGCAACGAGATCACCATGCGTCTGCTCTCCGCCGAGGGGCGTGTGCCGCTGCAGAACATGCGCAAGGGCACGATGCGCGACGAGGACTGGCAGCGGCTCGCCTCCACCATGGGCAAGGTCTCCCAGGCGCCGCTGTTCATCGACGACTCGCCGAACATGTCGCTGATGGAGATCCGGGCGAAGTGCCGGCGCCTCAAGCAGCGGCACGACCTCAAGCTCGTCGTCATCGACTACCTGCAGCTCATGAGCTCCGGCAAGCGCGTCGAGTCCCGCCAGCAGGAGGTCTCGGAGTTCTCCCGCGCGCTCAAGCTCCTCGCGAAGGAGCTCGAGGTCCCGGTCATCGCGATCTCGCAGCTGAACCGTGGCGCCGAGCAGCGCACCGACAAGCGCCCGCAGATGAGCGACCTGCGTGAGTCCGGCGCCATCGAGCAGGACGCGGACGTCATCATCCTGCTGCACCGCGAGGACGCGTACGAGAAGGAGTCCCCCCGAGCCGGCGAGGCCGACATCATCGTCGCGAAGCACCGCAACGGCCCCACGGACAACATCGTCGTGGCGTTCCAGGGTCACTACGCCCGCTTCGTCGACATGGCGCCGGAGGGCATGTAGGAGCACCCGCCCCGCGGTGCGCAGGACCGCCCGACCTGCGCGGCCCGGCCACGGGCTCCGCGCGGCGACGACGTGGCTCGTGTGCGATCACGGCGTCGCGTGTGATGGACTGTGCGGCATGACCCGCCCTCTGCCGCACGCGCCGCTCCCGGCCGTCCCGGTGCCCACGGCGTGTTGTCCGGGCTCCTGTCGTCTCTGACGCGACACCTCAGCCCCGCCCGCACCGGGCCCCACGCGCGTCCGCGCGCTGCTCTCTCACCAGGCCGTCCTGTCGCTGCGCACCCGCGCGGCCTCCGCCCCCGGCCCGTGCCTCTCCGCACGGCGCCACCCAGCCCGAAGGAACCACCATGACCCGGACCACCAGGACCCTCTCCCTGGGTGCTGTGCTCACCGCCGCCGCCTTCGTCCTCTCCGGCTGCACCGCGGCCGACGACGCCGCCGCTCCCGCCCCGACCACCGGCGAGGAGGCGACCGACACCTCCTGGACGGACGTGGAGGAGGCCGGGGAGCTCGTCGTCGGCACCGAGGGCACCTACCGGCCCTTCTCGTTCCACGCGGAGGGATCCGGCGACCTCGTCGGGTACGACGTGGAGGTGATCGAGGCGGTCGCCGAGGAGCTGGGGATCGACGTGCAGTTCCAGGAGACCCAGTGGGACGCGATGTTCGCGGGCCTGGACGCCGGCCGGTTCGACCTCATCGCCAACCAGGTCTCGATCACCCCGGAGCGCCAGGAGGCGTACACCTTCACCGAGCCGTACACCGTCTCCAACGGCGTGGTCGTCGCCCGCGTGGACGACGACTCCATCGACTCCTTCGCGTCCCTGGACGGGAAGGTGACCGCGCAGTCGCTGACCAGCAACTGGCGGACGCTGGCCGAGGAGAGCGGTGCGCAGATCGAGGCCGTCGAGGGCTGGGCGCAGGCCGTGGCCCTCGTCGAGCAGCGTCGCGTGGACGCCACGATCAACGACAAGCTGACCTTCCTGGACTACGCGCAGAACAACGACGCGTCCGGGCTCAAGGTCGCGGCCGAGACCGAGGAGCAGTC
Source organism: Actinotalea sp. (assembly GCA_014360395.1). GTDB lineage: Bacteria > Actinomycetota > Actinomycetes > Actinomycetales > Cellulomonadaceae > Actinotalea. The sequence goes on along the minus strand of JACIXM010000429.1, from coordinate 1,688 downwards.
GTTCAGCGCGTTCGCCCTCGTCCAGGGCAAGGAGGAGCTGGCGGCGCGGATCGACGAGGCACTGGCGACCCTGGCGGAGAACGGCACGCTGGCGGAGATCTCGCAGAAGTACTTCGGCGCCGACGTCTCCCGCTGACGACGCCCACCCGCTGACACCGTGAGCCCGGAGACCCTGTGAGCCCGGAGACCCTCGAGCTCGTCACCGACTCGCTGTGGCCGATCGTCCGCGGCGCGATCACCGGCACCATCCCGCTGACGCTCATGTCGTTCGCGGTGGGGCTGGTGATCGCGCTGCTGATCGCCCTCATGCGGCTGTCCCGCCGGCGGTGGCTGTCCGCGCCGGCACGGGCGTACGTGTCGGTGGTGCGCGGGACCCCCTTGCTCGTGCAGCTCTTCGTGATCTTCTACGGGCTGCCGTCCATCGGCGTGGTCATCGACCCGTGGCCGAGCGCCGTCGTCGCCTTCTCCATCAACGTGGGCGGCTACGCGGCCGAGGTCATCCGGGCCGCGATCCTCTCGGTGCCCAAGGGGCAGTGGGAGGCGGCGCACATGGTCGGGATGTCGCACTCGCTCGCGCTGCGGCGGATCATCCTGCCGCAGGCGGCCCGGGTCTCCGTGCCGCCGCTGTCCAACACGTTCATCAGCCTGGTCAAGGACACGTCGCTGGCCTCGCTCATCCTCGTGACCGAGCTGTTCCGGGAGGCGCAGCAGATCGCGGCGTTCAGCCAGGAGTTCATGGTCCTCTACCTGGAGGCCGCCGCCGTGTACTGGGTCATCTGCCTGGTGCTCTCCGCCGGCCAGAGCCGGCTGGAGCGACGATTGGACCGCTATGTCGCCCGCTGACCACGCCGTCCTCGCGCCGCCCGGCGGCCACCCGCCGGGCGCCGGCGCCGAGCCGCTGCTGGTGGTCGACGGGCTCGGGAAGCGGTTCGGCGACCACGAGGTGCTGCGGTCGGTGGACCTGAGGGTCGCCCGCGGGCAGGTGCTGGCCCTCATCGGGCCGTCCGGCTCGGGCAAGACGACGGCGCTGCGGTGCCTGAACGGTCTGGAGCGTCCGGACACCGGCCGCGTCGCCGTCGGCGCCGACGTCGTCGTCGACTTCTCCCGCGGTACGTCGAAGCAGCAGGTCGCCGCCCTGCGGGACTGCTCGGCGATGGTCTTCCAGCACTACAACCTCTTCCCGCACAAGACCGTGCTGGAGAACGTCACCGAGGGTCCGCTCGTCGTGCAGCGCCGGCCTCGGGCGGAGGTGACGGCCGAGGCGACGGAGCTGCTCGACCGGGTCGGGCTCGCCGCCAAGCGCGACGCCTACCCCTTCGAACTGTCCGGGGGGCAGCAGCAGCGGGTCGGCATCGTCCGCGCCCTCGCGCTGCGGCCCACGCTGCTGCTGTTCGACGAGCCGACCTCGGCGCTGGACCCCGAGCTCGTGGGGGACGTCCTCGGGCTCATCAAGGAGCTCGCCGACGAGGGCTGGACCATGGTGATCGTGACCCACGAGCTGCAGTTCGCCCGCGAGGTCGCGGACCAGGTCGCGTTCATCGACGGCGGCACGATCGTCGAGCACGGCCACCCCGACCAGGTGCTCCGCGCCCCCCGCGAGGAGCGCACCCAGCGCGAGGCCGATGCCCAGCCCCACGCCGGCACCGAGCAGCACCTCGTCGGTAAGCCACCCAATGAGCAGCCCGCCA
>JACIXM010000428.1 GCA_014360395.1 Actinotalea sp. | reverse complement strand
TCTGGTGGACCTCGTCGTGCTCAACCCGCCGTTCCACGCGGGAGCGAGCGTGCACACGGGCCTGGCGCAGCACCTCATGGCCGAGGCCGGCCGCGTCCTGCGTCCGGGCGGGGAGCTGTGGGCCGTGTGGAACTCGCACCTGCGCTACCGGCCCACGCTGGAGCGGCTGGTCGGGCCCACGCGCCAGGTCCACCGCACGCCGAAGTTCACGGTCACCGCCTCCACGAGACCGGACGTCCTGCCGTCGTCCGGCGCCCGGTAGCGGCGGGAGGTCCTCTCCGGCTGGAGGCAGCGCGTGGGGGTCGCCCGGTCCGCCGTCCGGGCGAGCCGTCGGAGATACCCCGGGGGGTATATCATCGGAGGGTCCAGCCCCCGCGCGTCCCTGGAGCCGCCTCGATGATCCCCGTCGCCATCGCGCTCGCCGTCCTCGTCGGCCTGTCCCTCGGCCTGCTCGGCGGGGGCGGGTCGATCCTCACCGTGCCGCTGCTCGTCTACGTCGCGGGCGTCGAGACCAAGGCGGCGATCGCCACGTCGCTCCTCGTGGTCGGCGTCACCAGCGCCGTGGGGGCGCTGTCGCACGCGCGGGCCGGCCGGGTGCAGTGGCGGACCGGGCTGCTCTTCGGTGGCGCGGGCATGGTCGGCGCCTACGCCGGCGGCCGGCTGGCCCAGTTCATCCCGGGCGAGGTCCTGCTCCTCGCCTTCGCCCTCATGATGATCATCACCGCCGTCGCCATGCTGCGCGGTCGCAAGAACGTCGACCCGTCCAAGGTCCACGGCCGACTGCCCGTCGGGCGCGTGCTGCTGGACGGCGCCGTCGTCGGCCTGGTGACCGGGCTCGTCGGCGCGGGTGGCGGCTTCCTCGTCGTGCCGGCCCTGGCGCTGCTCGGCGGGCTGCCGATGCCGGTCGCCGTCGGCACGTCGCTCGTCGTCATCGCGATCAAGTCCTTCGGCGGGCTCGCCGGCTACCTCGCCTCCGTCCAGGTCGACTGGGGCCTCGCGCTCGGGGTGACCGCGGCCGCCGTCGTCGGCGCGCTCCTCGGTGGGCGGCTGGTCGGCCGGACCAAGCCCGACACGCTGCGCAAGGCGTTCGGGTGGTTCGTGCTGGTCATGGGCGCGTTCATCCTCGTGCAGGAGGCGCCTGCCGACTGGCGACTGCCAGCCGTCGGCGCGCTCGCTGCGCTGGTCGCCGCCGGCGGTGCGTGGGTGCTCCTGCGCCGTCGTCG
>JACIXM010000427.1 GCA_014360395.1 Actinotalea sp. | reverse complement strand
CGGGCGGGCGGGCGTTCGCCCTGCCCCTGGACGTGACCGACCTGCCCTCGATCGAGCCCGCCGTCGGGCAGGTCGTCCGCGAGCACGGGCGCCTCGACGTCCTGGTCAACAACGCGGGCCTCGGCGCGAACCACGACGCCCTCGACGTCACCGAGGCCGACTGGGACGAGCTCATGGACGTCAACCTCAAGGGCCTGTTCTTCGTCACGCAGGCCGCGGCCCGCGTCATGGTCGCGCAGCGCTACGGGCGCATCGTCCACCTGGGCAGCCAGGCGGGCGTCGTCGGCATCCGGCGGCACGCCGTCTACTCGGCGAGCAAGGGCGGCGTCGCGATGCTGACCAAGGTGCTGGCCCTGGAGTGGGCGCCGCACGGGGTCACCGTCAACGCCGTCGCACCCACGTTCATCCGGACCCCGGGCACCGCCGAACGGCTCGACGACCCGGAGTTCGCCGCCGACGTCCTCGCCCGCATCCCCGTCGGCCGCTTCGGGACGACGACGGACGTGGCCGGGGCCGTGCTCTACCTCGCCTCGCCCGCGGCCGGACTGGTCACGGGCACGACCCTGACCGTCGACGGGGGCTGGACCGCCCAGTAGCCGGCACCGCGCACCGGGCAGCCCGTGACCCCCGGCTGCGGTCCGCGCCGCCCCAGCCTGTGGGCGCGCTGGCGCGGGTCCGGGCGCGGCGCCGGGCGCGGACCTACGCTCCGGGCATGACGTCCGTGCTGTGGCTGCGACGTGACCTGCGGCTCCACGACCACCCCGCGCTCGTGGAGGCCGCGGCCGACGGGCCGGTGCTGCCGCTCTTCGTCGCGGACCCGGCCCTGCTGGCGTCCGCGGGCGCCCCGCGCCTGGCCGCGCTGCACGACGCCCTCACCGCGCTGCGCGCCGCGTACGACGACGCCCTCGTCGTCCGGACGGGCCGGCCGGAGGACGTCGTGCCCGCCGTCGTCCGTGAGATCGGCGCGACCAGCGTCCACGTCAGCGCGGAGCCGACGCCCTACGGCCGGCGCCGGGACGCGCGCGTCGCCCGCGCCCTCGACGCGCTGGGCGATCCGGTGGTCCTGGACGAGACCGGCAGCCCGTACGCCGTGACCCCGGGCCGTGTGCTCAAGGACGACGGCGAGCCGTACAAGGTGTTCACGCCGTTCTCCAAGGCGTGGAGGGAGCACGGCTGGCGCCGCCCGGCACAGGTCCCGCGCGACCTGCGCTGGCTGCGGGGCGTGGAGGGCGAGCCGATCCCCGGGGCGGACGCCGCGGCCGCCGTCGGGCACATGGACCTGCCGGAGGTGAGCGAGGCCGCGGCCCGCGAGCGCTGGCACGACTTCCTCACCGACGACCTCGAGGGCTACGCCGAGGACCGCAACCGCCCGGACCTGCGCGCCACGTCCGAGCTGTCCGTGCACCTCAAGTACGGCACGATCCACCCGCGCACGCTCCTGGCCGACGTCGCCGCCCACCCGGCCGCGCGCTCGAAGGGGGCGCTGCACTTCGTCTCCGAGCTCGCGTGGCGGGAGTTCTACGCGGACGTGCTGTGGCACCACCCGGACTCGGCCTGGGCGGACCTCCGGCCGGGGCTGAGCAGCATCGCGTACGAGGACCCCGACGGCGCCGCGGCGGAGCTGTTCGCCGCGTGGTGCGAGGGGCGGACGGGCTACCCGTTCGTCGACGCCGGGATGCGCCAGCTGCACCGCGAGGGCTGGATCCACAACCGGGTGCGGATGGTCGTCGCGAGCTTCCTCGTCAAGGACCTGCACATCTGGTGGCCGCACGGCGCGCGGTACTTCATGGCGCACCTGCGCGACGGCGACATCGCCTCGAACAGCCACGGCTGGCAGTGGGTCGCCGGCACCGGGACCGACGCGGCACCGTACTTCCGCGTGTT
>JACIXM010000426.1 GCA_014360395.1 Actinotalea sp. | reverse complement strand
AGGGAACGCGGGAGCTGCAGCAGGACGAGCCGGGCGCCCCGCACGAGGTCGGGCGTGAACGGCAGCGACCGCCACGCACCCGCATCCACCCCCGTCCGCGCAGCGTTCGCCGCGAGCGCGAGCTCCCCGGTCAGCAGGTCCTGGTGGACCCGCACGTCCGACGCGCCGTGCAGCGCCACCGCGCCGAGGGTCAGGGCGCCGTACCGGTCGCCGACGACGACCACCTCGCCGGGACCGCACGCCGCCAGCAGGGCAGCCGCCTCGTCGAGCAGCAGCCGGTCCGTGGCGTCGACCGCCACGAGCTCGGGCGACTCGACGTCGGGCTCCCGACGCAGTGCCTCGAGGCGGAAGGGGTCGGCCGGGCCGGGCGGTGTCGTCACCGTCCGAGCGTAGGCGCGGGCCCACGCCTCCCTCGATCAGCAGGTCAGGGCGGTCCCGACTAGGCTGCCGAGCACCCACGGGAGGAGTGCTCGTGCCCGATCCAGACGTGCCGCGGGCCGTCGGGTCTCGTCCCGTGCCGGACACGGGGGACGACGACGCGCTCGCCGCCGCCGTCCACGGGGCGCTCGGCGGGGACCCGGACGGGCTGCGCACCCTCCTCGGCGGCACCGCCGCCCGCGCCGCGGGAGTGGGCACCTTCGCCTGGGACCTGCGCAGCGGGATGGTCGCCGTCGACCACGCGCTCCGGCGGCTCGTGGGCCTGGACGGCGACGAGCCGGACGGGACGGCGCCCGACGGCGACGAGCCGGACGGGGCCGCGCCCGACACCACCGCGTCTGACGGCGCGAGCGTCCTGGCGGCCGCGACGCTCGCCCACCGCCTCCACCCGCACGACCGCGCCCGGATCGCGCAGGCCCTGCTGCGTGGCCGGGACGAGGGGCAGGACGTCACCGTCGAGTGCCGGGTCGTCGTCGGCACGCCGCGGTGGCTGCTCGCGCACGCCCGCCTCGTGCGGGACGCGGGGGACGCCGTCGTCGGCGTGGTGGGGTCGGCGATCGACACGACGAGCCTCGCGCAGGCCGAGGCGCGCACCACCCGGCTGCTGGAGACGATGCCGACGGCGCTGTTCCTCCTCGACCACCGCTGGCGGTTCACCTACGTCGACGCCGAGGCGGAGCGGCTGCTCGGGTACACCCGCGAGGCGGCGCTCGGCCGCGACATGTGGGCGCTGTACCCCGAGGCCCTCGGGACCGTGTGGGAGGAGCGGTATCGCGAGGCCGTGGCGACGGGCCGGCCCGTCGTCTTCGACGTGCACCTGCCGGGGCCGCCGGAGCGGTGGCTCGAGGTCCGCGCGTGGCCCGGGCCCGACGGTCTGGCGGTGTACCTCCTGGACGCGACGGCGACGCGGCGGGCGACGCACGCCCTCGAGCACGCCGCGCGGCGCGGGTCGCTGCTCGCCGAGATCACGGCCGACCTGGCGGCCAGCGCGGACCCGGAGGCCGCGGTCCGCGCCCTGGCCGACCGCGTCGTCCCCGAGCTGGCGGACTGGGCGATCGTCACCCTCGTCGAGGAGGACGGCGGGGGCCGGTGGCCGGTGCTGCGCGACGTCGGGACCCGGCACGCGGACCCCGGACGTCAGCCGCTCGCGGAGCGGTACGCGCAGGTCCGCCTCCAGCAGCTCGCCGCCGGGTCCTTCGTCGAGCAGACCCTGGCGACGGGCTCGCCCGTCCACGTGTCGCAGGACGCGACGGCGCAGGTCCGCGCCGTGCTGCAGCCCGGGGAGGCGCGTGACCTGCTCGACGAGCTGGCGCCGCACAGCGCCGCGCTCCTGCCGTTGCGGGCCCGCGGCCGCACGCTGGGCCTGCTGACCCTGTTCAGCCACGAGGACCGGCCACCGCTCGACGCCGACGAGCTGCGGCTGGCCGAGGAGATCTCCGCGCGGGCCGGTCTCGCGCTGGACAACGCCCGGCTGCGCGAGCGGCAGGGGCGCCTCGCCGAGCGCCTGCAACGGTCGATGCTCACCGAGCCGGTGCGGGCGGACGACCTGCGGGTCGCCGTGCGGTACGTCCCCTCGGCGGAGGCCGCGCAGGTCGGCGGCGACTGGTACGACGCCTTCCGGGACGCCGACGGCTCGACCCTGGTGGTCATCGGCGACGTCGTCGGCCACGACAACGAGGCGGTCGCCGCGATGGGCCAGCTCCGGTCCCTGCTGCGGGGGATCGCGGTGTCCACCGGCCCCGGGACGGGCGCGGCGACGCCGGCCACGCTCCTGAGCTCCCTGGACCGCGCGATCGAGGTGCTCGAGACCGACGCGATGGCCTCCCTCGTGGTCGCGCGGCTGGAGGGGACGGGAGCGGGCGACCACGTGCTCAGCTGGTCCAACGCTGGCCACCCGCCACCGATGCTGCTGACGCCCGACGGCGACGTCGACGTGCTCGTGGCCGAGCACCGCGACCTGTTCGTGGGCGTCACCGCCGAGACCGCCCGGACCGACTCGGCGGTGGTGGTCCCGCCCGGCACGAGGGTCCTGCTCTACACCGACGGGCTCGTCGAGCGGCGTGACCGACCGGCGCGCGACGGCGTCGAGGACCTCCGCGAGGTGCTCGCCGACCTCGTGCACCTGGACCTGGAGGACCTGTGCGACGCGGTGCTGGCCCGCCTCGTGCCGGGCCGCGCGCAGGACGACGTCGCGCTGCTGGCCGTCGAGGTCGGTCCGCGCGACCCGCGGCGCGACGCCGCGCCCGACGAGCGGCGGCCTGCGACACTCGGGGCATGGCGACCCGGCTCCCGCGGCGGCACGGGGGGTGCCGCGATGCCTGAGGACCAGACGGCCTCGCTGGTGGTCGACCCCGGCGCACCGCTGTCCGAGGCCCGGATCTGGGCGACGGAGCGGACGCAGGCGCTCGGCGGCGGCCCCGACGTGCTCGGTCTGGTGGCCCTGCTGACCAGCGAGGTCGTGTCCAACGCGACCCGGCACGGGGACGGACGCGCCGTCCTGGAGGTCACCGGAGTCGACGGCGGCGTGCGCGTCGGCGTGACCGACGACGGCGACGGCCTGCCGGAGGTCCGCCACCCCGACGCGTCGACCCCGGGCGGACGGGGCGTGTGGCTGGTCTCCGAGCTGGCGCGGTCGTGGGGCGTGGACCGGTTGCCCGGCGGCGGCAAGCGCGTCTGGTTCGAGGTCGGGTTCGCGACGAGCGGGACCCGGGCGTCGGACGACGACGGCGCCCCCGCGGGCGGGCAGGGCGCCTCCTCGGGTGGGCGGGACACAGCGGCGGCGGCTCCGGCCACGGTCGCCACCGGCGCCGGCACCGGCGCAGGCCCGTCGCCCACGGCGCTGCGCGTGGAGATCGGCAGCGGCCCGGACGACCCTGCCGTGCTGGTCCTGTCCGGAGACGTGGACGCGGACCGCCACGACGAGCTGCGCGCGCGGGTGACCGAGGTGCTGGCGAGCGGGCGGCCCGTCGTCGTCCGCTGCGAGGAGCTGGCGTTCGTGGACTCCACCGGCCTCGCCGCGCTGAGCCGGCTCGCGACGGCGGCGTCGGCGCCGCCGCGCGTCGTCGGCGCCCCGCCGCAGCTGCGCCGCATGCTCCACGTCACCGGCCTGGAGGCGCTCGTCCGCCTCGACTGAGGCGCGCGTGCCCTCGACCGGAGTCGCGTCCGCCCCGGCCGGGGCGGCCCCTCGGGCCCCCGAGGCCCACCCTCGAGCGACCGACGGGGCCGGAGTGCCACCTCGGATCGATCATGTCCTGCCTGCTCAGACGGGCGATCCCGCGAGAACGCTCTCCCAGCACGGGAGATCGCTCTCTGAGACCGGTTCCATTCTCGGCCGATCCCGGCAATACTGGCCCGTGACCCGACCCCCGGGCCCGCGCGACGGTGCGCGGCGGACGACTCCAAAGGTGGAGACACGTGGCACGACGACGATGGATCGCGGCGGGACTCGTCCCCGTCACCGGACTGTCCCTTGCTCTCTCGGCACCGGCCGCTGCGGCGACCGTGTCGGTCCTCGCGGACTTCGAGGGCATCCCGAGCCCGGAGGCAGCCGGGTTCTACGCCTACGGCGGCGACGGCGGCGGGGCAGGCTTCGGCCTGGAGACCGTCGCGCCCGACGACGCCCTGGCCCGACCCGGCCAGACCGCGCCGACCACGGTGCTGTCGGTGGGCGCGAACGTGCCGACCGGCTGGGCCGGCTTCGGCCAGAACTTCTCCTCACCGCAGGACGCCACGGCGTTCGACGGCTTCCAGATGTGGATGCACGGCACGAGCAGCGGTGCCGCGTTCCAGGTCGAGCTCATCGACGGCACGGACGGCGAGCGCTTCGACCACGACCTGGTCGACGACTGGTCGGGCTGGCGACTCGTCCAGATCCCGTTCGAGGCGTTCACCTTCGCCACCGACTTCCAGGACGCGACGCCCAACGACCGCGTGCTGGACCGGTCGGCGCTGCCGGGCATCGTCTTCCCCGTCGTCTCCACCCCCGGCAACGTCACCTGGAAGGTCGACGACCTCGCCTGGTACGCCGGCGGCGTCGTCGCCCCCGTCGTCCGCTTCGCCGCGGCGACGAGCAGCGTGACCGAGGGCGCGACAGCGTCGGTCGAGGTGCGCATGACCGTCTCGGCGACCGAGGAGGTCACCGTCGACTGGGCGACCGCCGACGGCACGGCGACCGCGGGGGAGGACTACCTCGCCGGCAGCGGCACCCTGACGTTCGCGCCCGGCGCCACCTCGGCGGCCATCACCGTCGAGACGCTCGAGGACACCGAGGTCGAGGGCAACGAGACGCTCACCATCACCCTGACGAACCCGTCGGGCGGGGACGCGACCCTCGGCACCGCGACCCACACCCTGACGATCCGGGACAACGACGCCGCCGAGGCCCAGCCGGTCTGGGACAACACGCGGCTCGTCGAGGGCTTCGACACCCCGGGCCCGCTCCCGGTGACCCCCGACGGTGTCACGGGCGGCTTCGAGTTCTTCGCCGACCCGACGGCGACCGTGTCCGGTGCGGCCGAGGTGCCTCCGGCGCCCGTCCCCGGCGGCGCGGCCGACGACACGGCCCTGCGCCTGACGATGAAGGCGGACTCCTTCGCCGGCGTCACGCAGAAGTTCGGCGAGCCGGGCGGCGCCTGGACCACGCAGGACTGGAGCCGCTACGACGGGATGGCGTTCTGGTTCTACGGCACCAACAGCGGGCACTCGCTGTTCATCGACCTGCTCGACAACCGGAACCCGGGCTCGACCCGTGACGACGCGGAGCGCTACAGCGTCGTCTTCCGTGACGAGACGGTCGGCTGGACCTACGTCGAGCTGCCGTTCACCCGGTTCACCCGCAAGGAGATCGGCAACGGTGCCCCGAACGACGGGCTCAACCTCACCGAGGTGCACGGCTGGGCGATCGGCGCCACGGCGGTCCCGGCGGAGCGGACCTGGTACCTCGAGGACGTCTCCCTGACGGTCCCGGAGACCGTGATCGACGAGTTCGAGTACGACGGCGGCCTGCCCTCGGGCACGGACGCGGACGGCCTGGGGCTGGGCTTCCAGACCTACGCCGGCAACGGCGGCTCGGTCGTCGCCGACGTGGTCACCGACAGCCGGACGGCCGCGCGGCCGGGTGCGGCGGAGGGCAACAGCGCGCTCGGGCTGACGCTCGACGTCCCGGCGGGCAGCTGGGCGGGGATCGCCCACGCGTTCGACGTCGACGGCGTCTGGACGCCGCAGGACTGGAGCGGCTCGCAGGGCGTCAACTTCTGGCTGTACGGCCAGGGCACGGGCGACACCCTGTACGTCGACCTCATCGAGAACCGGTCGGAGGGCTCGACCCGTGACGACGCCGAGCGGCACAGCGCGTCGTTCACGGACGACGTCGTCGGCTGGACGTTCGTCGAGCTGGAGTGGGCGGACTTCGCCCGCAAGGACATCGGCAACGGTGCGCCCGCCGACGGGCTGACGCTCAAGGAGGTCCACGGGTACGCGATCGGTGTCGCGCAGAACGGCGGCGCGACCGAGTACCTGGTCGACCGGTTCGCCCGCTGGGGCGCGAGCCTCGCGGACCTGCCGCTGTACGCGGGCTTCGACCGCGGTGTCTACGCCGCCGTCGAGGGCGACACCGTCACCGTCAGGGTCACGCTGGGTCGCGCGGCGGAGGAGACCGTCACGGTCGACTACGCCACGCTGGAGGGCACGGACCGCACGCAGACCGAGGCCGTCCCGACGGTCCCGGGCCGGGACTACACCCCGACGAGCGGCACGCTGACCTTCGCCCCGGGCGAGACCGAGCAGACCTTCACGGTCGAGCTGCTCCAGGACGAGAAGTTCGAGCTCACCAAGAACATCCAGGTGGCGCTCTCCGACGTGACCGGGCCGGCCGAGCTGAGCCCGTTCTCCCGGTTCGCGAGCATCGCGATCGAGGACGACGACCCGCGCGACCCGAACCTCGTCGAGGACTTCGAGACGCACCCGGGACTGTGGCGGACCACCGGGTCCGTGCTGGACGACATCCGCGTCCTGGCCGGCAGCCCCGACGCCTACCCGGGTCAGGCAGCGGACGAGGGCGTCGGCGAGGTGACCATCACCGCCGGTGGCGCCGAGGTGCGCCGTGACTTCGCCCAGGCGCAGGACTGGTCGGACGCCGAGGGGCTGACGTTCTGGTACCGCGGCACGGGCAGCGGCGAGCCGGTCACCCTCACGCTGCGCGACGACGCCGCGCCGGACCCCGGTCCGGACGGCTGGACCGAGCGCGTCTACTTCGACGACTTCGACGGCCCCGCCGGCACCCCGGTGGACCCGACGTCGTGGTCGAACGAGACCGGCGGCTGGGGCTGGGGCAACCAGGAGTCGCAGTTCTACACGCCGGGCACGCAGAACGTGTGGCAGGACGGCGAGGGCAACCTCGAGATCCAGCTGCGCCCGAACGACGACGAGTCCCTGTGGTGCACGGCCAACGCCGAGCCGTGCGGGTACACCTCGGCGCGCATCGCGACGATGGACAAGCAGGAGTTCCTGCACGGCCGGATCGAGGCGCGGGTCAAGGTCCCCGGCGGCGAGGGCCTGTGGCCGGCGTTCTGGACGCTCGGCAACGACTTCCTCGAGGTCGGCTGGCCGCAGACCGGCGAGATCGACATCATGGAGCACGTCGAGGGTGACAACGGTCGGCCGAACGAGGCGTTCGGCACGATCCACGGCCCCGGCTACTCCGGCGGGCAGTCGATCGACGGGCGGGTGTACCTGCCCGAGGGCCAGTCGTTCGCGGACGACTTCCACACGTTCACCATCGAGTGGGAGCCGTACCGGATCACCTGGTTCATGGACGGCGAGCAGTTCCACCAGGTGACCCCGGAGTCGCTGCCCGCAGGGGCCGAGTGGGTGTTCGAGCACCCGTTCTTCCTCATCGCGAACCTCGCGATCGGCGGGAACTTCGGCGGCACCATCGCCGACGACCTCGAGTTCCCGGCGTCCTACCTGATCGACTACGTCAAGGTCGAGCAGGCACCGGACTCCGCCGAGCGCTTCGAGGCGACGTTCGTGGACGACTCCACGGGCTGGCGGCAGGTCAGCGTCCCCTTCAGCGCGTTCGAGCGGTCGGCCGACCAGCCTGCCGGTGCGCCGGACAACGGACTGACCCTGTCGGAGGTCAACGGGTTCGCGCTGACGCTCGACGAGTCGGTCACGAGCGGCACGGTGCTGCTGGACCGGATCTCGCTCGGCGTCGTCGACACCGAGCCCGAGCCGGAGAACCCGGCAGGTCCTCCGTACGGTCCGGGCGGCGTCTTCGGGCCGGGCGGACCGTTCGGCTCCGGTGGCCCGTCGGGTCCGGGAGCTCCTCCCGCCCCTGGCGGACCGTTCGGCCCCGGTGGCCCGTTCGGGAAGGGTGGGCCGCTCGGGAAGGGTGTGCCCAAGCCGGTCTGATCGACCGGTGGAGCCCCGTGCCCGGATCATCCGGCG
>JACIXM010000425.1 GCA_014360395.1 Actinotalea sp. | reverse complement strand
GGTGCGGATGGTCGTCGCGAGCTTCCTCGTCAAGGACCTGCACATCTGGTGGCCGCACGGCGCGCGGTACTTCATGGCGCACCTGCGCGACGGTGACATCGCCTCGAACAGCCACGGCTGGCAGTGGGTCGCCGGCACCGGGACCGACGCGGCACCGTACTTCCGCGTGTTCAACCCCGTGGCGCAGGGCCAGCGCTTCGACCCGCACGGGGACTACGTGCGCCGCTACGTCCCCGAGCTCGCCCACGTCGCCGGCGCGGCGGTGCACGAGCCGTGGACGGTCCCCGACGGCCTGGCGCACGGCTACCCGGAGCGCATCGTCGACCACCGCGCCGAGCGCGAGGAGGCCCTCCGCCGCTACGAGGCCGCCCGCTCCTGACCCTCCCCCGGCCGCCCGGTCAGCGGGGCCAGGCGGCGGCGATGGCCCCGTAGCTGGCGATGCGGCGGTCGCGGTCCAGGCCGGGGGTCACGACGACGACCTCGTCCGCCTCGGCGTCGGCCTGCAGCGCGCGCAACCGGGCGACGACGTCGTCCGGGGAGCCGGTGACCATGCGGTCGTCGCCCTGGGCACGCAGCGCCTCGCGGGACCGGCGGAACTGCTCCGACTCGGCGTAGGCGCGCACCTCCTCCGGGCGCAGCGGCTCACGGATCCCGCGGGCGAGGTTCTGCATCGTCAGCGCCCAGCCGGCCTCGAACTCGAGCACCGCGGCGTCGTCGTCGGAGGCGAAGGCCAGGACGGAGATCGCGGACCACGGCTCGGCACCGCCGGAGGCGGTCCCCCCCGGCCCGGGCTCGAACGTGCGCCGGTACTCCCGCAGCAGCTGCGTCGCGATCTCCGGGCTCATGTGGTGGGCGAACACCGCGCGCAGGCCGTTCACCGCGGCGAAGCGCGGGCCGTACGGGCTGGACCCCAGCAGGAACACCTCCGGCCGGTCCTGCACGACCGGCGCCGCGACGAGCTGCCGGTACGGGTGCCCCTCGGGGAAGCCGTCGCCGAGGAACGCCAGCAGCTCGGCGACCTGGCCGGGGAAGTCCGCGCCGACGTCGACCTGCTGGCCGCGGCGCAGCACGTGCGCCGTGAGCGGATCCGTCCCGGGCGCCCGTCCCAGGCCCAGGTCGATGCGTCCGGGGTACAGCCCGAGCAGCGTGCGGAACGTCTCGGCGACCTTGAACGGCGCGTGGTTGGGCAGCATGATCCCGGCCGCGCCGATCCGGATCGTCGACGTCCGGGCGCCCACCGCCGCGAGCAGGATCTCCGGGGCGCTGCACGCCAGGGACCGCATGTTGTGGTGCTCGGACACCCAGTAGCGGGCGTAGCCGGCGGCCTCGACGGCCTGCGCGACGCGGACGGCGCCCTCGAGCGCGTCGTGCGGCGACTCCCCGTGCTCGATGCCGACGAAGTCGAGGACGGCGAGCGGGAGCGCGGGCGGGGCGGTCGGGAGCGGGTCGGGCGGCGTCGTGGTGCTCATCGACAGGGGCAACCGGGTGCGCCGCCGTGCCATTCCTCCGCCGCGCCTGCGCCCGGGCCGCAGCGTGACGCGTCAGACCAGCTCGACCAGGTCCGCGATCGAGGGCACCACCTGGCTCGGGCGGTACGGGAAGCGCTCCACGTCCTCCGCGCGCGTCGAACCGGTGAGGACGAGGAAGGTCCGCAGACCGGCCTCGATCCCGGCGACGACGTCGGTGTCCATCCGGTCCCCGACCATCGCCGTCGTCTCCGAGTGCGCCTCGATCCGGTTGAGCGCGGAGCGGAACATCATCGGGTTGGGCTTGCCGACGAAGTACGGCGCCCGGCCCGTGGCCCGGGTGATCAGCGCCGCGACGGCGCCGGTGGCCGGGATCGAGCCCTCGACGCTCGGCCCGGTGGGATCGGGGTTGGTGGCGATGAAGCGGGCGCCGTTCTCGATGAGCCGGATCGCGCGCGTGATCGCCTCGAACGAGTACGTCCGCGTCTCCCCCAGCACCACGTAGTCCGGGTCGTTCTCCGTCATCGTGTAGCCCACGTCGTGCAGCGCCGTCGTCAGCCCCGCCTCGCCGATGACGTACGCACGGCCACCGGGCACCTGCTGCTGCAGGAACTGCGCCGTCGCCAGCGCGGAGGTCCAGATCGCCTCCTCCGGCACCTGGATCCCCGACGACGCCAGGCGGGCCCCGAGGTCGCGGGCCGTGAAGATCGAGTTGTTCGTCAGCACGAGGAACGGCCGGTCCGCGCGCTTCAGGGCGGCGATGAAGTCCGCCGCGCCGGGCAGGGCGTGCCCCTCGTGGACGAGCACGCCGTCCATGTCCGTCAGCCAGCACTCGATCGGGTGCTCCACGGTGGTCATGGTCGAAGCGTGCCACCCCCGGCAGGCCCGCTCCACCAGGTGGCCACCCGCGCCGATCCGGGCCGGGTGGGTGCACACTGCGCTCGAACGCGCGGGGGACGCGTGAACCCCCAGGAGGTCCCGTGGCCCTCGGCCCCACCGCGACGACGACGGCGCCCGTGCGTCCCACCGGCGACGCGCGCGTCGGCGCGGCGCTCATCCTCGTCTCGGCCGCCGGCTTCGGCGCGATGGCGATCTTCGCCCGCCTCGCCTACGACGGCGGCGGCGAGGTGGTCGCCGTCGTCTGGCTGCGGTTCGTCCTGGCGGCGGTGGTGCTGCACGTCGTCCTGCGGGTGCGGGGTCTGGCGCTGCCCCGGGGTCGCACGCTGCTGGCCCTCGCCGCGCTCGGCGGCCTGGGGTACGTCGGACAGTCGATGAGCTACTTCTCCGCGCTGACGTTCGCGCCCGCGGGCGTCGTCGCGCTGCTGCTCTACCTGTACCCGGTGTTCGTCACGGTCCTGGCGACCGCGACCGGGCGCGACCGGTGGACGCGCGGCCGCGTCGTCGCCCTCGCCCTCGCGACCGCCGGCACCGCCCTGACGATCGGGCCGGTCGCCGTCGCGTGGGAGCCGCGCGTCGCCGTCGGCATGGGCCTGGCGGTGCTCGCCGCGCTCATCTACTCGGGCTACATCGTGCTCAGCGAGCGGCCGACCTCCCGCGCCGGCGCCCTGCCGTCGACGACGGTGGTGGTGACCGCCGCCGCCGTCGTGCTCACCGTGCCGGCCCTGGCCACCGGTTCGGCGCTGCCGCAGACGACGGGCGGCTGGGTGGCCGTCCTGGCCATCGCCCTCGTCAGCACCGTCGTGGCGATCATCGCGTTCTTCGCCGGACTGGCGCGCCTGGGCCCGAGCAGCGCCGCGACGCTGTCGACGTTCGAGCCGGTCGTCACCGTGGCCCTGGCCGCGATCGTGCTCGCCGAGGCGTTCACGCCGGTGCAGCTCGTCGGCGGGGCGCTGATCCTCGCCGCGGTCGTGCTGCTGGTCCGCGCGCACCCGACGACGACGCCCTGAGCGGAGCGCTGAGGTCCGCCGGGTCCTCAGCCACCCCGGGCGCCCGGGAAGCGATGGCCGGGGAAAAGCGTTGTCGACGTGTCGGTGGTGAGGGGCAGACTGCCGACCCGACGTCGATGCGGACGCCCACCCCCGCCCTGCTCGACCGCTGTTGAACGGAGACCCCGTGACCCGGACCGCCCGGCACCCTGCGCCGGCCGAGGCCCCCCTCGACCCTGCTCCCACCGCCGGCACGTCCGGCGACGTGCCCGCCGGTGCGCCCGCCGAGCGTGCGCCGGAGCCCCGCACCGCCGACATGACGCCGACCGAGCGACTCGCCGTCGGGCTCCTGCTGTTCTCCGCCTTCGTCGTCATCCTCAACGAGACGACCATGGCCGTGGCGCTGCCGCCGCTCATGGCCGACCTCGGCATCACCGCCGGCACCGCGCAGTGGGTGACGACGGCGTTCCTGCTCACCATGGCGGTCGTCATCCCGATGACCGGCTTCGTGCTGCAGCGGATCAGCACCCGCGCGGTCTTCCTCACCGCCATGGGCCTGTTCAGCGCCGGGACGCTCCTGTCAGCGCTCGCGCCGGTCTTCGCGGTCCTCATCGCGGGCCGGGTCGTGCAGGCGAGCGGGACCGCGCTGATGATGCCTCTGCTCATGACGACGGTCATGAGCGTCACCCCGCCGGCGAGGCGGGGCCGGACGATGGGCAACATCTCCGTCGTCATCTCCGTCGCGCCCGCCCTGGGTCCGACGCTCAGCGGTGCCGTCCTGTCCGTCCTGCCGTGGCGCGGTCTGTTCTGGCTCATGCTGCCCATCGCCCTCGGCGCCCTGACGCTCGGTGCGCTGCGGCTGCCGAACCTCACCGAGCCGCGGGCGGCCCGCGTCGACCTGCTCTCGGTCGCCGTCTCCGCCGTCGCGTTCGGCGGCCTCGTCTTCGGGCTGAGCCAGCTGGGGGAGTCCGCGGGTCACGGCAGCGCGGTGCTCGCGTGGGGCGCGATCGCCGTCGGGCTCGCCGCGCTGAGCTTCTTCGTCGCGCGGCAGCTGCGGCTGCAGGCCTCCGACCGCGCCCTGCTGGACCTGCGCACGTTCACCTCGCCGACGTTCCGCGTGGCCGTCGCGCTCATGGGCGTCAGCATGATGGCGCTGTTCGGCACGATCATCCTGCTGCCGCTGTACGCCCAGGACGTCCTCGGGCTCGTGCCGCTGCAGGCCGGGCTCCTCGTGCTGCCGGGCGGGCTGCTCATGGGGCTCGCGGCACCGTTCGTCGGGCGGACGTTCGACCGCGTCGGCCCGCGGCCGCTCCTGGTCCCCGGCACGGCCCTCGTCGCCCTCGCCGCCTGGGGCCTGGCCACGCTCGGCGCCGGCAGCGCCCCGTGGCTGCTTCTCGCGTGCCACGTGACCCTCAGCGCGGGGCTGGCGCTGATCTTCACGCCGCTGTTCACCTCGGCGCTCGGGTCGCTGAGCCCGCGCCTGTACCCGCACGGCAGCGCCGTGATCGGCACCGTCCAGCAGGTCGCCGGGGCGGCGGGCATCGCCCTGTTCGTCACGGTCATGACCCTGCAGTCCGCACGGCTGACCACCGGTGGCGCGGAGCAGGTCGCGGCGACGGCCGGCGGCATCCACACGGCCTTCCTGGTCGGCGCGGCCATCGCGACGTTGGCGATCCCCGCGGCCCTGGCGTTCCGCGCCCCGGTGCCGGCGGCGCGTCAGGCTCGGTGAGCGCGCCGGCGTAGACCGTCCGGGGAGGACGTGGGGCCCCGTGCGCCGGGCTGTGCCGCGAGATGCTCCGTCAGGGGGACGACCGCTCGCCGGTCCGCTCACCCCAGGTCCGCCTCCTGGAGGACCTCCGCAAGACCGCGCAGGGGGACGCCCGACGCCGTCGCCGCGGTCACCTCGGCCGCGCAGGCGCGCACCGCCGAGCGGTCGTCCCACGCGTCGGGCGCCGTGACGGCGTCGGCGTCTGCGTCGCCCTCCCGGGCGAAGTCGCTGCGGCCGTACGTGCCGCCGGTGGGGACGACACGGTAGCCGGCGCGCTCCTGGCACCGGACCCACGCCTCGAGGGCGGCGTCCATCTCCTCGACGTCGACGACGCGGTCCGCGAGGACCTGGCGCTCGAGCGGCGAGGGGTCCGTCAGGAGGGTGCGCGCCGGGCTGTCGTCGCGCCACGCCGCCACGAGCCCGGCGACGACGAGCGCGATCACCGCGACCGTGCCGCCGAGGACGAACCACGCCCACCGGCCCGACCCGTCCCGCTCCGGCTCCCGGCCGCGCTGCGACATCCCCGCTCCGCTCCTCGTCCCGCCCGCCAACGCTACGCGGTCACCCGCGGCGCGACGGCGGGTGGCTTTGGTCCCGTGACCCGCGCCCACCGGCGGCCGATGCTGGCGGTATGGGCACGGTGGTCTTCCTGCTGCTCCTGGCGACGACGTTCTTCGTCCTGGGCCGTCAGGCGCAGCCCCGCCGCGAGCGCCGGCCGCTGCGGCAGCTCACGGTGCAGGACGTCCTGTGGACCGCGGTCGCCGGCGTCGTCGTCCTCGAGCACCTCCACGAGGTCTGGGTCACCCGCGGTGGACCTGGAACGGGGCGAAGCTCTGCGTCGTCGGCATGAGCTCGACGACGTTGATGTTCACGTGCGGCGGCTGCGCCGTCACCCACGCGACCGCCTCGGCCATGTCCTCGGCGGTCAGCGGCTGCATGTCGCGGTAGGTCGCCTCGACGCGGTCGGCGTCGCCGCCGAACCGGATGTGGGAGAACTCCGTCCCGGCGACCATCCCGGCCTCGATCGTCGTGACCCGCACCCCGGTGCCGTGCAGGTCCGAGCGCAGGGCGAGCGCGAACTGGTGCGCGAATGCCTTGGAGCCGGCGTAGACGTGCCCGCCGGGATAGGGGTAGGTCCCGGCGACCGACCCCATGACGACGACGTGCCCGCGCCCGCGCGCCACCATCCCGGGCAGCGCGGCGTGCACCGTCGCGGCGAGCCCGCGCACGTTGGTGTCGATCATCTGCTCCCAGTCGGACCACTCGGCGTGCTGGCCCGGACCCATCCCGAGCGCCAGGCCCGCGTTGGCGACGACGACGTCCAGCGCCGCCCAGGCCTCCGGCAGGCCCTCGACGACGGCGTGCACGGCCGTCGGGTCGCGCACGTCGAGCGCGACGGGGTGGACGGCGTGACCGAGCTCGGCACGGAGCGCATCGAGCCGCTCGACCCGGCGGGCAGCCGCGACGACGCGGTAGCCGTCGGCGACGAACCGGCGGGTGATCGCGGCGCCGAACCCGGCGCTGGCCCCGGTGACCAGGGCGACGGGCGGCGTCGGTGCGCCGGGCGACGGCGACGTGACGGACGGGTCGGGAGAGGCCGCGGCGGTCATGCCGCCAGTGTGCCGTCCTGACCCCCCCGACGGCTGGATCGCGGAGATCTCACCGCGTCTGCCGCGGGGAGGTCTCCGCGATGCGGCGGCGGCCGGGAGTCAGTCGGGCGGGACCTCCGCGACCTGGCCCGCCTCGACGTGCCAGCGGCGGGTCAGCCGCACGGTCTCGAGCATCCGCCGGTCGTGCGTGACGAGCAGGATCGTCCCGTCGAAGGACTCCAGCGCCTGCTCGAGCTGCTCGATCGCCGGCAGGTCGAGGTGGTTGGTCGGCTCGTCGAGCACCAGCAGGTTGACCCCCCGCGCCTGCAGCAGCGCCAGTGCCGCCCGGGTCCGCTCGCCCGGGGACAGCGAGCCGGCCGGGCGCTCGACGTGGTGCACGCCGAGACCGAACTTCGCCAGCAGCGTCCGCACGTCGGCGGTCGGCCAGTCGGGCACCTGGTCGGCGAACGCCCGGCCGAGCGGCGCGTCCCCCTCGAACGCCGCCCGCGCCTGGTCGACCTCCCCCACGAGCACGCCCGCGCCCAGCTCGGCCGTGCCCGCTGTCGGCGCCACGCGCCCGAGCAGCACCGCGAGCAGGGTCGACTTCCCGGCCCCGTTGGGCCCGGTCACCGCGACACGGTCCTGCCAGTCGAGCTGGAGGTCCACCGGCCCGAGCCGGAACCCGCCGCGCTCGACGACGGCGCCGCGCGCCACCGCGACCACCGCACCGGACCGCGGCGCGGCGGCGATCGACATCTGCAGCTGCCACTCCTTGCGCGGCTCCTCGACGGCCTCGAGCCGTTCGAGCGCCCGTTCGCTCTGCCGCGCCTTGGCCGCCTGCTTCTCGGACGTCTGGCCGCGGAAGTGCTTGACGAACTTGTCGTTGTCGGTCGCCTTGCGCCGCGCGTTGCGCACACCCTTGGCCATCCACGCCCGCTGCATGCGGGCCCGGGCCTGGAGCGCGCCGCGCCGCGCCTCGTACTCCTCGTACGCCTCGCGCGCCCGGCGGCGCATGACCGACCGCTCCTCGAGGTAGGCGTCGTAGGAGCCGCCGTAGACGACCACGCGCTGCAGGCTCCGGTCGATCTCGACGACCGTGGTGACGGTCCGGCTGAGGAACTCCCGGTCGTGGCTGACGACGACCACCGGCGCCTGGACGTCGTGCACGAACCGCTCGAGCAGCTCCAGTCCGTGGTCGTCGAGGTCGTTGGTCGGCTCGTCGAGCAGGTACAGGTCGAACCGGGACAGCAGCAGCGCGGCCAGGCCCACGCGCGCGGCCTCCCCGCCGGACAGCGCGGTCATCGGCAGGTCGAGGTCGACGGTCAGGCCGAGGTCGTCGGCGACGGTGCCGAGGCGCGCGTCGAGGTCCGCGCCGCCGAGGGCGAGCCACGTCTCCAGGGCGTCGGCGTACGCGTCGTCGGCGCCGGGGGTGCCGGTCGCGAGCGCGTCGGCCGCCGCGTCCATCGCGTCCTGGGCGGGAGCCACGCCGGTCCGGCGGGCCAGGTGCGCCCGGACCGTCTCGCCGGGGACGCGCTCGACCTCCTGGGCGAGCAGCCCGAGGTGGGCGTGCGGCGGGGAGACGGACACGGCGCCGTCGTCGGGTGCGCGCAGTCCGGCGAGGATGTGCAGGAGCGTGGACTTCCCGGCGCCGTTCGGCCCGACGAGCCCGACGACGTCCCCGGGCGCGACGACGAGGTCGACCCCGGAGAACAGCGCCCGCTGCCCGAAGCCCGCGCCGACACCCCGGGCCTGGACGGTGGCTGACATGGTGACCATCCTCCCGTCCCGCGCCCGAGCGGCCCAACCGGTTATCCGGTCGCCGGGGCGTCCCCGCGACGACGGCGCAGGAGCACCCACGCACCGCCGGCGGCGACCAGCGCAGCGAGCGCGCCGACGGCCGGCAGTCGCCAGTCGGCAGGCGCCTCCTGCACGAGGATGAACGCGCCCATGACCAGCACGAACCACCCGAACGCCTTGCGCAGGTGACGGTGCCCGAAGTGAATGGCGGGCTGGGCATGGGGCTGGCCGCCGCGGGTGTTATCGCTGAGGAAGTCGGCCGGGTGCTTGCCCCCGAACCGGTGGTAATGACGGTCGGGCTGAG
>JACIXM010000424.1 GCA_014360395.1 Actinotalea sp. | reverse complement strand
CGGCTGCGCGCGCGGCGCAGCGGGACCGGGACGGGCTTCACCGCCTGACCGCTGCGGGGGTGGCGGTGCGCCACCCGGCCGGGCACCGGTGGCGCCGCTCGGATCGCGGGAGTCGATCACTCCGCTTAAGGTCACAGAATGGTCACGACGCGGCCCTCGATCGTGGGCGCATCCCGGCGCACCCGCACGCAGGACCGGCCCGAGCCGGTCCCGTCCGCCCCTGTCCGCCCGGCGGCGAGCGGGTCGGGCAGCAGTGCGCCCGCACCCCGGGAGGCCGCGACGGCCGCCGGCCCGACCGGCGCGGAGGTGGGTGGGACCCGCCGCGCCGCGTCCCGCGGGGACCGGATGTACGCGCTGGACGCCCTGCGCTTCGCCGCGGCCATCGGCGTGGTCCTCTACCACTTCATCTCCCGGTGGCACCGAGGCTGGGGGGACGCCGACCCGGGCCTGCGCTTCGGGGACCTGGCGCACGTCGCGACGTACTTCGCGCTGGCGCCGGAGCTGTTCTTCGTCGTCTCGGGCTTCGTCATCCTCTGGACGGTGTGGGGTCGGTCCGTCCCGCAGGTCGTGGCCTCCCGTCTCTCGCGCATCTACCCGGCGTACTGGACGGCGCTGGCCCTGACGGTCTTCCTGCTCATGGTGCTGTGGCCGACGGGCAAGCAGATCTCCTGGGCGGAGGTCGCGGTCAACGTGACGCTGCTCCAGGAGGCGTTCGGGGTGCGGCACGTCGACGGCGTGTACTGGACGCTCTGGGCGGAGCTGCGGTTCTACCTGCTCATCGCCGTGCTCGTGGCGATCGGCGTGACGCGCCGCCGCGTCCTGGCGTTCACCCTGCTGTGGCCGGCGGCGGCCCTCACCGCGGACCTCCTGGGGTGGGGACTCCTGCAGACGCTCCTGATCAGCCGCTACGCGCCGCTGTTCGCCGGCGGGATGCTGCTGTTCCTCCTCTACCGTGACGGGCACTCCCGGGTGCCGTGGCTGATCCTGGGCGGGAACGTCGTCCTCGCGGTGCACAACATCGTCCCGGCGCAGATGCGGTCCCTCAGCCGCAACACCATGTTCGAGCCGAACCCGTGGCTGCTGGGCGTGCTGACCGTCGGCTGCTTCGCGACCGTCGGTGTCGTCGCCCTGACGCGGCTGCGCAAGATCTCGTGGGCGCCGCTCGCCACCCTCGGCGCGCTGACGTACCCCCTGTACCTCATCCACCAGTTCTGGGGCTGGTGGGCGATCGACCGCCTCGACCCCCGGCTGCCCACGTACGTCGTCCTCGCGATCGCGATCATCCTGTCGGTCGCCCTGGCCGCGTTCATCCACTACGGCGTCGAGCAGCGCTGGACCCCGGTCGTGCGCCGCGGGCTCGAGGCGCGGCTGACGGCGCTCGGGGCGCGCCTGCCGCGCCGGACCGCCCGGCCCGACGCCGCCGTTCAGCGGCCCGCGGCCGCGACGGCCA
>JACIXM010000423.1 GCA_014360395.1 Actinotalea sp. | reverse complement strand
GGCCGGCGGCTCGGCCGCGGGCGGCTGCGGGGCCGCCGGGGCCGGGGCCTTCGACGCCGGACCGCCGGCCGGAGCGGCCGGGGCCGCGGGCGCGGCGGGCTTCTGGGCCTTCGGGGCGGGCTTCGCCGCGGGCTTCTCCGCGGGAGCGCCACCGGCGGGGTAGGCGTCGCGGAGGCGACGCACGACGGGGGGCTCGATGGTGGAGGACGCCGAACGGACGAACTCCCCCATCTCGTTGAGCTTGGCCATGAGGGCCTTGCTCTCGACTCCGAGCTCCTTCGCGAGCTCGTAGACGCGGACCTTTGCCACAACTCTCCTGTCCTCGGCCCGCCCGGACAGGAGCGGACCGTCGTCAGTTCTGGGGACTCATCGGTAGGTACTCATCGGGGGCCCATCGGCTTCCAGCCCGCTTCCTTGTCGATGAACGGTGAACCCGGTCAGGCCGACGGTCGGCCGGACCGGTCCTCGAGGTGACGCCGCACGTGCGACACGTCGATCGGCCCCGCGCGCAGGGCACGGGCGAACGCGCGTCGCCGTTCGGCGAGCTCGAGACACTGCGGGTCGGGGTGCACCCAGGCACCTCGCCCAGGAAGGGACCGGTGTGCGTCGACGACGGCGAGGTCACCCTCGTCGCCGGCCACGCGCACCACCCGCAGCAGGTCGGTCTGCTGGTCGCGCCTCCGGCATCCGACGCACGTGCGCACCGGACCCGTGACGGGACCCGTGACGCGCTCGGCGCCACCTGTGCTGTGGTCGGGGAGCCGGACCCGCGGTCCAGCACCAGGCAGTCTAGCGCGCCGCGTCACGAGGCGGGACCGGTGGCCTCGTCCGCCGTGTCGGACCGGATGTCGA
Organism: Actinotalea sp.; assembly: GCA_014360395.1. Lineage (GTDB taxonomy): Bacteria > Actinomycetota > Actinomycetes > Actinomycetales > Cellulomonadaceae > Actinotalea. The sequence continues at coordinate 10,135 of JACIXM010000423.1, read as the reverse complement.
TCTTCCATCCCGTGAGCTTCGCGGCCAGGCGGGCGTTCTGCCCCTCCTTGCCGATGGCCAGCGACAGCTGGTAGTCCGGCACGACGACCCGGGCGGACCGGGCCACGGGGTCGACCACGGTGACGGAGCTCACCCGGGCGGGCGAGAGCGCGTGCGCCACCATCTCGGCGGGGTCGTCGCTGTGGTCGACGATGTCGATCTTCTCCCCGTGCAGCTCGGCCATGACGGCCCGCACGCGCGCACCCATGGGTCCGATGCACGCGCCCTTGGCGTTGAGGCCGGGCACGGCGCTCCGGACGGCGATCTTGGTGCGGTGCCCGGCCTCGCGGGCGAGCGCGGTGATCTCCACCGAGCCGTCGGCCACCTCGGGCACCTCCAGCTCGAAGAGCTTGCGGACGAGCCCGGGGTGGGTCCGCGACAGGGTGATCGAGGGGCCCTTCGGGCCGCGGGAGACGTCGAGGACGTAGGAGCGCAGCCGCTCGCCGTGCACGTACCGCTCCGTGGGCACCTGCTCGTGCGGCGGCAGGACGGCCTCCGTGCCGCGGACGGCCACGAGGACCGTGCGCGGGTCGCGACCCTGCTGGATCACGCCGGCGAGGATCTCGCCCTCCATCCCGCGGAAGCTGCCGAGCACCTGCTCGTCCTCGGCGTCGCGCAGGCGCTGGACGATGACCTGCCGGGCCGTGGCGGTCGCCACGCGGCCGAAGCCCTCGGGGGTGTCGTCGAACTCCGGGCCGAGGTCGAACGCCGGGCGTGCGGGAGCCGCGGACGCGGGGTCCTCCCCCGCCTCGTCGGCCACCGGCTCGACGGGCCGGGCGATCTTCTCGCGCGCCCAGACGGTGACGTGCCCCGTGCGCCGGTCGACCTCCACCCGGGCGTGCTCGTGGGCACCGCTGGTGCGGTGGTACGCCGAGAGCAGCGCCTGCTCGATCGCCGACACGAGGGTGTCCAGGCTGATCTCCCGCTCGTGCTCCACCAGGCGCAACGCCTGCATGTCGATGTCCATCAGCCCTCCTCGTCCTCGGCGCCGTCGGCGCTCTCCTGCCCGCCCCGGAAGTCCAGCTCGACCGTGCCGCGGGCCACGTCCGCGATCGCGACCGCGGTGGTCCCGGCCGGGGTCTCCAGCTCGAGCACCTCGTCGTCCGTCACGGCGACCAGACGTCCCTGCACCGCGCCACCGTCGCGCAGGGCGAGCCGGACCAGTCGGGTCCGTGCCCGGCGGAAGTGCCGCGGCTCGGTCAGGGGCCGGGAGGTCCCCGGCGTGGAGACCTCCAGGACGTACTCGCCCCGCACGGGGTCGCTGCGGTCCAGGGCCGCGGACACGTCGCGCGAGACCTCCGCGAGCCGGTCGGAGTCGAGGCTGCCGACGTCGTCCTGCGACAGGTCCACGGTGACCCGCACCACCGAGCGGCGGCCGGCGCGCACGACCGCCACCTCCTCGAGGTACAGGCCGGCAGCGGCCACCACCGGCTCCACCACCTCGCGCACCTGCTGCGCGGGGCCGTTCCCGGACGTGACCATGCTCGCCTCCCGATCGTCAGGGCGGGCCCTCCGACGGATACGACCCTCTGGACTTGTCCGGCCCAGCCTAACGACTCCGACGGGCGTGGTCGTGGCAGGATCACGCCGATGCCCGCCACCTCCGCCCGGACCCCCGCCGTGACCGTCGTCAGGGCGACGCTCGTCGCCGTGGTGGCGGTCCTGCTGGCCGCCTGCGACGTCCGGCTCGAGACCCCGCCGCCGGCCCCTCCGACGCCGGACGCCGCCGAGACCGTCCGGCAGCGCACCGTGGCCGACGCCCAGGAGCTGCAGGCGCTCGCCGGGGCGGTCGCCCACCCCGAGCCGGCGGTCCAGCTCCTCGTCGACGCCGTCGCGGAGGGTGCGGCAGCCCACGTCGAGGCGCTCGGCGGCGTCTACGACCCGGGGACGGACGGGACCGACGAGCCCGCGCCGTCGGCCGTCCCCGGCGGGACGGACGCCGACGCGGGTGCCGACCAGGAGACCGCAGCAGCCGACAGCTCCCCCGACGCCACGGAGACCGCAGGGTCGGGCACCGGGGAGGGGGGCACCGACGCAGCCGTCCCGGAGCAGCCCGGCGATGGCGACGCCGCGCTCGGCCGCCTGCTCAGGGCCCTCGAGACGACGGCAGCGACCGCGCTCACCGACGCCGACGACGTCGCGGACGGCACCGTGGCCCGGCTCCTCGGCTCCGTCGCCGTGCACCGCCTCCTCCTCTCCGAGCGCCTGACGGTGGCCACGGCCGGAGCGGCCGCCGAGCGCGCCGAGCCCTGGCGCGTGGCCCCGCCGGACGCCGCCGGCCCGCCCGCCGGGGTGCCGGCGTCCGACGCCCTCGCCCTCGTCACGGCCGAGGACCGGGCCGGCCAGGTGTGGGAGGTCGTCGCGGCGCGCCGCGAGGGAGACGCCCGCACCGCCGCGGCCGAGCGCGCCGCGGCGCACCGGGCGCGGGCGCAGGCCTGGGCCGTGGCGACCGATGTCGCGGGGTCGGGGCTGGACCCCCGGCGCACCGGGTACGCGCTGCCGGCGGGCCTGCTGACCGGTGACACGGCGGCGGCGACGCGCGACGTCGCGGACCTCGAGACCACGCTCGCCGACGCCTACCTCGCGCTCGTCGCGCGGGCGGAGCCCGGCGAGCGGGCCGCGCTCGTCGCCGCGGCCGCGGACGCGGCGGGCGCCGCGGCGGCGCTCACCGCCCAGGTACCCGTCCTGCCCGGCATGCCGGAGCACGCCGGCTGACCTCCGCGCGGGCTGCCCCCGCGCCGGCCGGCGAGCACGCCGGCTGACGGGCACGCCCGCCGACGTGCAGGCCGCCGCCGGCGCGGCGGCCCGGGACCCGGCCCTCAGCCCTGCAGGAGGTCCGCGACGAGCCGGCCCACGTGGTCCGCGGCCTGCGCGACCGGGACCTGCTCACCCTGCGGCCGGCCCTCGCCCCCGCCGACCGGACGCCGGAGGCGGACGTCCACGACACCGTCGGCCAGGCCACGGCCCACGACCACGACGACGGGCGCCCCGATGAGCTCCGCGTCCGCGAACTTCACGCCGGGCGAGACCTTCGGGCGGTCGTCGTAGAGCACCTCGACGCCCAGGCCGACCAGGTCGGCAGCGAGCTCCTCGGCGGCCGAGAACACGGCCTGGTCCTTGCCCGTCGCGACGAGGTGCACGTGCGCCGGCGCGACGGCGGCGGGCCAGGCGAGGCCCGCGTCGTCATGGTTCGTCTCGGCCAGGGCAGCGACCGCCCGCGAGACGCCGATGCCGTAGGAGCCCATGGTCACCGTGACGGCCTTGCCGTTCTGGTCCAGGACGGTCAGCCCCAGCGCCTCCGCGTACTTGCGGCCGAGCTGGAAGATGTGACCGATCTCGATGCCGCGGGCGAGCTCCAGCGGACCCGAGCCGTCCGGGGCCGGGTCGCCGGACCGGACCTCCGCGGCCTCGACCGTGCCGTCGCCCACGAAGTCGCGGCCCGCGACGAGGTCGAAGACGTGCCGTCCCGGCTCGTCGGCGCCGGTCACCCACCGGGTGCCCGGCACGACGCGCGGGTCGAGCAGGTAGCGGATCGCGTCCTCGCGCCCGGTGTTCGCCCGGCCCAGGACGCCGGGGCCGATGTACCCCTTGACGAGCTCGGGGTGACGGGCGAAGTCCGCCTCCCCCGCGGTCTCGACGGCCGCCGGGGCGAGGGAGGCCTCGAGGCGCTTGACGTCGACCTCGCGGTCGCCCGGGACGCCGACGACGACGACCTCCCGCTCGCCGTCCGGGTGCACGAGCGCCACGACGACGTTCTTGAGCGTGTCCGCCGCGGTCCACGCCCGGTCCGGCCGCGGGAAGCGCTCGTCGGCCAGCGCGACGAGCGTCTCGATCGTCGGCGTGTCCGGCGTGTCCTCGACGTGCGCGGCCGGGGCGTCGTCGAAGGGCAGCGGGTCCGGGACCGGTGTCGTGACCGCCTCGACGTTGGCCGCGTAGCCCCCCGGCGAACGGACGAACGTGTCCTCGCCGATCGGTGTCGGCATGAGGAACTCCTCGCTGCCGGAACCACCCATCGCACCGGAGACGGCCGAGACGATGACGAAGTCCAGGCCCAGGCGGCTGAAGATCCGCTGGTAGGCCTCGCGCTGGCGCTGGTAGGCGGCCTCGAGCCCGGTGTCGTCGACGTCGAAGGAGTACGCGTCCTTCATGACGAACTCGCGGCCGCGCAGCAGGCCGGCGCGCGGCCGCGCCTCGTCGCGGTACTTCGTCTGGATCTGGTAGAGCGCCAGCGGCAGGTCCTTGTACGAGGAGTACAGGTCCTTGACCAGCAGCGTGAACATCTCCTCGTGCGTCGGGGCGAGGAGGTAGTCGTTCTCGCGGCGGTCCCGCAGCCGGAAGAGGTTGGGGCCGTACTCGGTCCACCGGCCCGTCTCCTCGTACGGCTCGCGCGGGAGCAGCGCCGGGAAGTGCACCTCCTGCGCACCGATCGCGGCCATCTCCTCCCGGACGACGGCCTCGACCTTCGCCAGGACCCGCAGGCCCAGCGGGAGCCAGGTGTAGATGCCGGGGGCGGCGCGGCGGATGTAGCCGGCCCGGACGAGGAGGCGGTGGCTGGGGACCTCGGCGTCGGCCGGGTCCTCCCGCAGGGTGCGCACGAACAGGGTCGACATCCGCAGCAGCATGGGCGCCAGCCTAGTGGCGGGCGTCCCGCCGCCCGCGCACGGACCCCGCCCGTCCGGGGCTGCCCGGGGCATGGCACGCGGCGCCCCGCCGCGGCACGATGAGGGGGTGCCGGAGCTCCCCGAGGTCGAGTCGCTCGCGCGCTTCCTCAGCGAGCGCACGGCCGGCCGCACCGTCGCGGACGTGGCCGTGGTCGCCGTCAGCGCCCTCAAGACCTTCCGGCCGGCCCCGCAGGACCTCCTCGGGCGGACCGTGCAGGAGGTCCGGCGCCACGGCAAGTGGCTCGACCTCGCCACCGACGGCCCCCACCTGCTCGCCCACCTGTCCCGCGCCGGCTGGGTGCGGTGGTACGACCGGGTGCCGACGACGACGCCGCGCCCCGGTCGGGGTCCCATCGCGCTGCGGCTGCGACTGGACGACGGCAGCGGCTTCGACCTCACCGAGGCCGGGACACGCAAGCGCCTGGCGGTGCACGTGGTGCAGGACCCGCGCGACGTGGCGCTCGTCGCCGAGCTGGGGGTCGACCCGCTGTCGGAGGCGTTCACCGTCGAGCGGCTCGGCGCCCTCCTGACGGCCCGCACGCAACAGGTGAAGGGGCTGCTGCGCGACCAGCGCGCGATCGCGGGGATCGGCAACGCCTACTCCGACGAGATCCTGCACGCCGCGCGGATGAGCCCGTTCGCCCTGAGCACCTCGCTCGACGCGGCCGCCGTCGCCCGCCTGCACGCCGTCGTCCGCGCGGTCCTCACCGAGGCGCTCGACGCCTCGGCCGGCCGGCCCGCGGCCGAGCTCAAGGACGCCAAGCGCCGGGGCCTGCAGGTCCACGGGCGCACCGGGCAGGCGTGCCCGGTCTGCGGCGACACCGTGCGCGAGGTGTCCTTCGCCGACCGGTCCCTGCAGTACTGCCCGACCTGCCAGACCGGTGGTCGCCCGTTGGCGGACCGACGGCTGTCGCGCCTGCTGCGCTGAGAGCGCCCCTCACCGGACGGGGACGGGGCCGGAGCGGGGGAGGTCAGAAGAGCACGGTCGCGTACGTGCCGACGCGCCGGAAACCGACGCGCTCGTAGCTCGCGAGCGCGCGGGCGTTGTAGTGGTTCACGTAGAGGGAGACCACCGGCGCCACGCGCGCCCGGGTCAGCCGGACGACCGCCGCCATCCCGGGCGCCGACAGCCCCTGGCCGCGCCGTCCTGGCGTGACCCACACGCCCTGGACCTGGGCCACCCGTGGGGTGACCGCGCCGAGCTCGGCCTTGAAGACGACGTGCGCACCGTCGGGCCCCGACTCCATGCGGACGAAGGAGCGTCCCGCAGCGATGAGCGAGCGGACCCGGGACGCGTACGCCGTGCCGCCCCCCTCGACCGGGGAGTACCCGACCTCCTCGACGAACATGTGCACGCAGGCCGGCAGCACCGCCCCGATCTCGTCCGGGCGGGCCGGGCGCACCGCCGGGTCCGGCTCGACGAGCGGCTCGTGATCGATGACGAGCGACGGCTGCTCGGACCGCACCTCGCGCGCGGGCCCCCACCGCGGCTCGAGCCGCCGCCACAGCCCCAGGACCGCGTCGGCGTCGCCGACGATCGAGGAGCAGCGCCGGCCCTGGCGCAGCGCCGTGCGGGCGAAGGCGTCCAGCGCCTCCTCGTCGCCCGGTGCGCAGACCGGCACGAGGTTCGCGCCGGCCCAGCACACCGCCTCCAGGCGACCGTGCCGGCGGAAGCCCCACAGCGCGGTGCCGGCTCGGCTCCCGCCCTCGGCGAGGGTCGCCTCGATGCGGGTGGCCGCCAGGACGGACGCGACGGGGTCGCGGTCGCAGACCACCAGCGCCTCGTGCAGGTCGACGTCCGTGACCGCCGCGGCGTCCGAGCGCGTCCCGCCGAGGCCGCCGCCCCACCGTGTCATGGGGCGATTGTGCCGCAGCACGTCGCCCGCGCCCGGACGCGGGACGGCCGTGTCAGGGGCGTCCGGCGGGACGCCATGCCCCGCACGCGCCGACGCGGACCGGTCAGGACACCGAGACGGACGGTGCGGCGCCCTCGACCGGCTCCATCTCCTCGGCGATCCGCATGGCCTCCTCGATGAGGGTCTCGACGATCTGCGACTCGGGCACGGTCTTGATGACCTTGCCCTTCACGAAGATCTGACCCTTGCCGTTGCCCGAGGCCACCCCGAGGTCGGCCTCGCGGGCCTCACCGGGGCCGTTGACGACGCAGCCCATCACGGCCACGCGCAGCGGGACCTCCATGCCCTCCAGGCCCGCCGTCACGCGGTCCGCCAGGTCGTAGACGTCGACCTGGGCGCGCCCGCAGGACGGGCACGAGACGATCTCGAGCTTGCGCGGCCGGAGGTTGAGGGACTGCAGGATCTGGATGCCGACCTTGACCTCCTCCACCGGCGGGGCCGAGAGCGAGACGCGGATGGTGTCCCCGATGCCCTTGCTGAGCAGGGCGCCGAACGCGACGGCCGACTTGATCGTGCCCTGGAACGCGGGGCCGGCCTCGGTCACGCCGAGGTGCAGCGGCCAGTCGCCCCGCTCGGAGAGCATCTCGTAGGCGCGCACCATGACGACGGGGTCGTTGTGCTTGACGGAGATCTTGAACTCGTGGAAGTCGTGCTCCTCGAACAGGGACGCCTCCCACACCGCCGACTCCACGAGGGCCTCCGGCGTCGCCTTGCCGTACTTCTCCAGCAGGCGCTTGTCGAGCGAACCGGCGTTGACGCCGATGCGGATCGAGACCCCGGCGTCCTGCGCCGCCTTGGCGATCGCCCCGACCTGGTCGTCGAACTTGCGGATGTTGCCCGGGTTGACGCGGACCGCGGCGCACCCGGCGTCGATGGCCGCGAAGACGTACTTCGGCTGGAAGTGGATGTCCGCGATGACCGGGATCTGCGACTTCCGCGCGATCACCGGCAGGGCGGCGGCGTCCTCCTCCGTCGGGCAGGCCACCCGCACGATGTCGCAGCCGGACGCCGTGAGCTCGGCGATCTGCTGCAGGGTCGCGTTGATGTCGCTGGTGCGCGTCGTCGTCATCAACTGCACCGACACGGGCGCGTCGCCGCCCACCTCCAGCGACCCGACCTTGATCTTGCGAGTCCGGCGCCGCGGCGCCAGGACGGGCGGGGGTGCCTCGGGCATGCCGAGGTTGATGGGGATGCTCACCGGTCCAGTATGTCCTCTCAGCGGGGGGCGGTCACAGGAGCCTGACGGGGCGGACGACGTCCGCGACGAGCAGCAGGACGCCCATCGCGATGAGCACGAGGAAGACCCCGTACGCGACGGGCATCATCCGGGCGACGTCCGCGGGTGCCGGGCGGGGACGCCCCCGCAGCCGGGCGACCTGACGGCGGGCCCCCTCCCACACCGCGCCGACGACGTGACCGCCGTCCAGCGGGAGCAGGGGGAGGAGGTTGAACACGAACAGCGCGACGTTGAGGGAGGCCAGCAGCAGGAGCAGGGTGACCGCGGTCTGCGCCGGGCCGGAGCTCTCGGCGGCGACCTCGCCCGCGATCCGGCCGACGCCCACCGGGCCGAGGACGCCCGTGGCGTCCCGCTCGCCGCCGGTCAGCAGCACGCGCGTGATCTCCACGAGCTGCACCGGGAGGGTGACGATCACCGCGGCGGTCCCCGCGACGGCGGCACCCGTGAAGGCCAGGGCCTCGCCGACCGGACGGCGCTCGATCGCCGCCGTCGGCGTCAGCCCGACGAACGGCGTCGGCTCGGTGACCGGCTCCCCCGCGTCGTCCACGACCCACGCCCCGTCGTCCCCCACGACCGGGCGGTCGGCGAGCACGGGCCGGACCGCGAGCGTGACGAGCTCGCCGGACCGCTCGACGACCATCGGGACCGTCGCGCCCGGTGTGGCCCGGATCGCGGCCTGCACGTCCGCCCAGGTCTCCGTGGCGGCACCGCCGTAGGACACGATCCGGTCGCCGGGGCGCAGGCCCGCCTCCGCCGCCGGCGTCGGCGGGGCGTCCGGTGCGCACTCGGCGGCGCCGACGGTCGGGACGCACTGACCGACCACACCGACGGTCGTCGTCGGGGCACCCGGCAGGCCGATGCCGACGAACGCGACCAGGACCAGGACGACGGCCAGCAGCAGGTTCATCACGGGCCCGCCGAGCATGACCACGACCTTGCGCGGCGCCGAGAGCCGGTAGAACGCCCGGTGGTCCTCGCCCGGGCGGATCTCCTCGGCGCTGGCGGCGCGGGCCGCACGGGCGATCTCCGCCAGCCGGCCGGTGCGACGCGAGCGCGCCAGGACCTCCGCGGTGGGCGACCCGGTCCCGGCCGCGCGCTCCGTGCCCGCGCCGGCGGGCGCGCCGTGGCCGGCGAGGACCTCCTCGGGCGGGAACATGCCGATCAGGCGCACGTAGCCGCCGAGCGGGATCGCCTTGAGGCCGTACTCGGTCTCGCCCCGGGTCCGGGACCACAGGGTGGGCCCGAAGCCGACCATGTACTGGCTGACCCGCACGCCGAACCGCTTCGCGGGCACCAGGTGACCGATCTCGTGCAGAGCGATGGAGACCAGCAGACCGACCACCACGACGACGACGCCGAGGACGTACTCCATCACGCTCCCGTCCGGCCGGCGGGGGTGCGTCCGACGACGCCGCACCCGAGGGCCGGGACCATCATCCCCCGGCGGGCGGCCCGGACCCGACCACCGGGGTCCGTGTCCGCGATCCGCGAACACGGGCGGCCATGCCCCCGATGCGACGGAATTCGTTCCTACGGGGCCTCCCGCACGGACGACCAGCGCACTACGATCGCGCCATGACGCACGGATCCGCAACGACGCACCGTCCCGACAGCGCCGCCGACCCCCTGGCGCCCCCGACGCCCGACCCGGTGCCGCAGCACCGCCTGCTGCGCACGGAGGTGCCCGGCCCCCGCTCGCGGGCGCTCGCCGAGCGGCGGTCGGCGGTCGTCGCGGCGGGCGTGGCCAGCACGCTGCCGGTGTACGTGGAGCGCGCGGGCGGCGGCGTCGTCGTCGACGTGGACGGCAACGCGTTCATCGACCTCGGGTCGGGGATCGCCGTGACGTCCGTCGGCAACGCGGCACCCGGGGTGGTCCGCGCGGTGCAGGAGCAGGTGGGGCGCTTCACCCACACCTGCTTCATGGTCACGCCCTACGAGGAGTACGTGGCCGTCTGCGAGGCGCTGGCGCGCCTGACCCCCGGGGACCACGCCAAGCGCAGCGTGCTGCTGAACTCCGGCGCCGAGGCGGTCGAGAACGCGGTGAAGATCGCCCGGCGCGCCACCGGGCGCGACGGCGTCGTCGTCCTCGACCACGCCTACCACGGGCGGACGAACCTCACGATGGCCATGACGGCCAAGGCGATGCCGTACAAGACCGGCTTCGGCCCGTTCGCCGGCGAGGTCTACCGGGTCCCGGCGTCGTACCCGCTGCGGGAGCCGGCACCGATCACCGGCGAGGAGGCCGCCCGGCGCGCGACGTCGGTCATCGAGAAGCAGGTCGG
>JACIXM010000422.1 GCA_014360395.1 Actinotalea sp. | reverse complement strand
TGGACCCGTCCGGGTGGCCCTGCTCGGCTGCGGGGTCGTCGGCACCGAGGTGGCGCGGCTGCTCCTCACCGACGGCGAGGAGCTGGCCGCGCGGGTCGGGGCGCCGCTGGAGCTCGTCGGCATCGCGGTCCGGGACGTCGCCGCGCCGCGCGATCCGGTGGTCGACCGGGCGCTGCTCACCGACGACGCCGAGGGCCTCGTCCGCCGCGCCGACGTCGTCGTGGAGGTCATGGGCGGGATCGAGCCGACCCGGTCGCTGCTGCTGGGCGCCATGGCGTCCGGTGCGTCCGTGGTCACGGCGAACAAGGCGCTGCTGGGCCGGGACGGCCCCACGCTGTACGGGGCGGCTGACGAGGCCGGTGTGGACCTCTACCTCGAGGCCGCGGTCGCCGGGGCCATCCCCCTGGTGCGCCCGCTGCGGGAGTCCCTCGTGGGTGACCGGGTCACCCGCGTGCTGGGGATCGTCAACGGCACCACCAACTACGTGCTGGACCAGATGACCACGCACGGGCTCCAGCTCGCCGACGCGCTCGGCCAGGCCCAGGAGCTCGGCTACGCCGAGGCGGACCCGACCGCCGACGTCGAGGGGCACGACGCCGCGGCCAAGGCGGCGATCCTCGCCTCCCTCGCCTTCCACACCCGCGTCAGCGTCGACGACGTGCACTGCGCGGGGATCATGGGCGTGACGGCCGACGACGTCGCGCTCGCGGCCGAGACCGGGCACGTGGTCAAGCTCCTCGCGATCGCGGAGCGCTCCGGCGCCGACGGCGTCGTCGTCCGCGTCCACCCGGCGCTCGTGCCGCTCGGCCACCCGCTGGCGAGCGTCCGCGGGGCCTACAACGCCGTCTTCGTCGAGGCCGAGGCCGCCGGCGAGCTGATGTTCTACGGCCGTGGGGCCGGCGGCGCGCCGACGGCGAGCGCGGTGCTCGGCGACCTCGTCACCGTCGCCCGGCACCGGGTGCTCGGGGGGAAGGGTCCGGTGGAGTCCCGCCACGCCGCCCTGCGCACGCTCGGGGTCGGTGAGGCCGTCACCCGGTACCAGGTGCAGGTGCGCGTCGACGACCGTCCCGGCGTGCTCGCGCAGGCCGCGC
>JACIXM010000421.1 GCA_014360395.1 Actinotalea sp. | reverse complement strand
CTCGGGGGGAAGGGACCGGTGGAGTCACGGCACGCCGCGCTGCGCCCGCTCGGGGTCGGTGAGGCCGTCACCCGGTACCAGGTGCAGGTGCGCGTCGAGGACCGTCCCGGCGTGCTCGCGCAGGCCGCGCAGGTGTTCGCCGACCACGGCGTGTCCATCGAGACGGTGCGCCAGGCCCGCGCCGACGGCGAGCAGGCCGACCTGCTCGTGGTCACGCACGCCGCCCGGGACGAGGCGCTGGCGGCGACGGTCGCGGCACTGGCCGACCTGGCCGTCGTCCGCGACGTCGTCTCGGTGCTGCGGGTGGAGGGAGCCTGACATGGCGCACCAGTGGCGCGGCGTCATCGCCGAGTACGCGGACCGCCTGCCCGCCCACGTGCTCCGGAACGTCGTCACCCTGGGGGAGGGCGGCACGCCGCTCGTGCCCGCGCGGGCGCTGTCGGAGGCCGTCGGCGCGTCGGTGTGGCTCAAGGTCGAGGGGATGAACCCGACGGGCTCCTTCAAGGACCGCGGCATGACGACGGCGATCTCCGCCGCCGCCGCGCGCGGTGCCCGGGCCGTCGTCTGCGCCTCGACCGGCAACACCTCGGCCTCGGCCGCCGCCTACGCCGCCTCCGCGGGGATGACCTGCGCCGTCCTGGTGCCCGAGGGCAAGATCGCGATGGGCAAGCTGAGCCAGGCGGTCGCCCACGGCGCCCGCCTGCTCCAGGTCGACGGGAACTTCGACGACTGCCTGGTCGCGGCGCGCAAGCTCGCGGACGTCTACCCCGTGGAGCTGGTGAACTCGGTCAACCCGGACCGCATCGAGGGGCAGAAGACCGCGTCCTTCGAGATCGTGGACGCCCTCGGCGACGCCCCGGACATCCACGTCCTGCCCGTGGGCAACGCGGGCAACATCACCGCGTACCGCAAGGGCTTCGTCGAGTACGCCCACGACGGCCCCGCCACGCGGACCCCGGCGATGTGGGGCTTCCAGGCCGCCGGTGCCGCGCCCATCGTCGCGGGCCACCCGATCACGCACCCGGAGACCATCGCCACGGCCATCCGCATCGGCAACCCGGCGTCCTGGGAGCAGGCCATCGAGGCCCGCGACGGCTCCGGAGGCCTGATCGAGGCCGTGACGGACGAGGAGATCCTGGCCGCGCACCGGTTCCTCGCGGCGCGTGCGGGGGTCTTCGTCGAGCCCGCGTCGGCCGCCGGCGTCGCCGGTCTGCTGCGCCTGGCCGACGAGGGGCGCGTGCCCGCGGACGCGCGGATCACCGTGACCGTCACCGGCCACGGCCTCAAGGACCCCCAGTGGGCGCTGCGCACGGCCGACGGTTCGGAGGTCGCGCCCGTGCGGGTGCAGGCCGACGTCGTCTCCATCGCGCACGCCCTCGAGCTCGACTGAGGCCGGCATGCGACTGGGTCACGACCGCGTCCGCGTCCGCGTCCCCGCGACCAGCGCCAACCTCGGCCCGGGTTTCGACGCCCTCGGCCTGGCGCTCGCGCACCACGACGTCGTGGAGGTCCGGGCGCTCGGCAGCGCCGAGGTCACGGTCGAGGTCACCGGCGAGGGGGCGGGGGAGGTCGCCACGGACGAGGACCACCTCGTCGTCCGCGCGCTGCGCGTGGGGCTGGAGCACGTCGGCGCACCGCTGACCGGCCTGCACCTGACGTGCACCAATCGGATCCCGCACGGGCGTGGGATGGGCTCCTCGGCCGCCGCGGTGGTGGCGGGTCTGCTCGCGGCGCGCCAGCTCATCGCCGACCCGGCCGCGCTGGACGACGCGACGGTCCTGGAGCTCGCCACGCGGATGGAGGGCCACCCCGACAACGCGGCGCCGGCGCTGCTCGGCGGGGTGACGATCGCCTGGACCGGCCCTGCGGGTCCCCGGGCGAGCGTCCTGCCCGTGCACGACGACGTCGTCCCCGTCGTGCTGGTCCCCGACCAGCGGTGTGCGACCCGCACGGCGCGCGGGGTGCTGCCCGCGACCGTGCCGCACGCCGACGCCGCGTACACGGCGGGCCGGGCGGCGCTGCTCACGCACGCGCTGTGCCACCGCCCGGACCTGCTGGCGGAGGCGACGTCCGAGCGCCTGCACCAGCGCTACCGCGCCCCGGTGATGGAGCAGACGTGGTCGGTCGTCGAGGCGCTGCGCGCGGCCGGGGCCGCGGCCGTCGTCTCCGGCGCCGGACCGTCCGTCCTCGTCCTGGAGCGTGCGTCCGACGGCGACGCGGGGTCCCGCCTGCTCGAGGCGGTCCTCGGGCCTCGCGACGCCTCCGGGCGCACCGCGTCGGGGTGGCGGGTCCTGCGGCCCGGCCTGGACCACGACGGGGCGTCCGCCACCCGGTTCAGCTCCTGATCAGCGGCAGGTCACGGGCGTCGCGGCCGTCCGGGTGATCCCTGGCACGCCGCACGGCCGGGCGGCGCAACGGTGGTACCGTGGACGGCATCCCCCGGCGACCGCAGCTGTGCTGTGGA
>JACIXM010000420.1 GCA_014360395.1 Actinotalea sp. | reverse complement strand
GGACGTCGCGAGCGTCGTCGGGGTCACGGGGCACGAGCGCGCGGCGCAGTGCCTCCTCGGCCCGGGACGCGGCCTCGCGCAGGGCCGGCAGCTCGGCGGCGAAGGAGGCGTCCTCCGCGGCGAGCTCCGCCGCGGCCGCCGCGTCGCCGTCGGCCTGCTGCCAGGCGCGGTAGGCGGCCACGACGCGGCCGAGCTCGGCGTAGCGACGGCCGAGCGCCCGGGCTCGGGCGGGGTCCGCGTGCACGGCGGGGTCCGCGAGCCGCTCCTCGATCTCGGCGTGCTCGGCGATCAGCGGGCCCACCGCGTCGATCATCGCGTGCTCCTCCTCGGCTCGTGGGACCCGGTGCCCGGCGCCGACCGGGCCCGGGCACGGCAGCGCCGGCGGGACCGCACGGGACCGCAGTCCGCGAGGGTCCCGCCGGCGCAGGAGGCCTTACTGGGCGCCGGCCTTCTTGCCGTAGCGCGCCTCGAACCGGGCCACGCGGCCGCCGGTGTCGAGGATCTTCTGCTTGCCCGTGTAGAACGGGTGGCAGGCGGCGCAGACGTCGGCGTGGATCTGGCCGTTCGCCTGCGTGCTGCGCGTCGTGAACGTGTTCCCGCAGGTGCAGGTCACCGTCGTCTCGACGTAGTCCGGGTGGATGTCCTTCTTCTCGGGTCTCTCCTCAGGTCGCGGACCTCCGGGTCGCGGGCGGGACCGCCCACGGGAACCGGAGACCAAGGGGACAGTCTGCCAGAACACCGGTGCGCCTCCGAACCTTCCCCGGGGCGCACCGGCGGGCCGGCGTGAGGCCGTCAGTCGTCGCGGTGGCCGGGCGCCGACGGGGTCGTCTTCTGCACCTGCAGCAGGAACTCGACGTTCGAGTGCGTCTCCCGCAGCTTGGACAGCAGCAGCTCGATGGCCTGCTGCTGGTCCAGGGCGCTCATGACGCGGCGCAGCTTCCAGTTGATCTTCAGCTCGTCCGCCGGCACGAGGATCTCCTCGCGGCGGGTGCCCGACGCGTCGACGTCCACCGCCGGGAAGATGCGCTTGTCCGCGAGCTGCCGGGAGAGCTTGAGCTCCATGTTCCCGGTGCCCTTGAACTCCTCGAAGATGACCTCGTCCGCCTTGGAGCCGGTCTCGACCAGCGCCGTGGCGAGGATCGTCAGGGAGCCGCCGTGCTCGATGTTGCGCGCAGCGCCGAAGAACCGCTTCGGCGGGTAGAGCGCGCTGGAGTCCACGCCGCCGGACAGGATCCGGCCCGAGGCGGGCGCCGCGATGTTGTAGGCACGGCCCAGCCGGGTGATCGAGTCCAGCAGCACGACGACGTCCTGGCCGAGCTCGACGAGCCGCTTCGCGCGCTCGATCGCCAGCTCCGCGACGGTCGTGTGGTCGTCCGCCGGCCGGTCGAAGGTCGAGGCGATGACCTCGCCCTTGACCGTCCGCTGCATGTCCGTGACCTCCTCGGGGCGCTCGTCGACGCGCACGACCATGAGGTGGACCTCGGGGTTGTTCGTGGTGATCGCGTTCGCGATCGCCTGCAGCACGAGCGTCTTGCCCGCCTTGGGCGGGGAGACGATCAGGCCGCGCTGCCCCTTGCCGATCGGCGCCACGAGGTCGATGACCCGCGTGGTGAGGAGGTTCGGCGCCGTCTCCAGGCGCAGGCGCTCCTGCGGGTACAGCGGTGTGAGCTTGCCGAACTCCGGCCGGCTGCGCGCCTGCTCCGGCGCCGTGCCGTTGACCTGGTCGAGCCGGACGAGCGCGTTGACCTTGCTGTTGCGCCCCTGCGGCTGCTCGCCCTCGCGAGGCTGGCGCACCGCGCCCACGATGGCGTCGCCCTTGCGCAGGCCGTGCTTCTTGACCTGGTTCATGGAGACGTAGACGTCGTGGTCCCCGGGCAGGTACCCGCTGGTGCGGACGAACGCGTAGTTGTCCTTGATGTCGAGGATGCCCGCGACCGGCAGGAGGACGTCGTCCTCGGCGAGCTCCGGCTCGTCGAGACCGCCCAGCTCGTCACGACCGCCGCGGCCCCGGCGCTTGTTGCGGTCCCGGTCCCGGTACCGCCCCCGACGACGGCGCCCGCCGCCCTCGTCCTCCAGGTCGTCCCGGCGCTGCTCGGGCCGGCCGTCACGCTGCTGGCCGCGCTGGTCGCCGTCGCGCTGCTGGCCGTCGCGCTGCTGGCCGCCGTCCCGCTGCTGACCGCCGTCGCGCTGCTCGCGCCGACCGCCGTCAGCGGCTCCGGCGTCGTCGTCGCCCTCGCGGCGGCCGCGACGCTGCCGGCCGCCCTCGACGCTGACCAGGCGGGCCGCCTCCGCGGCCCGGGCGGCGCGCTCGTCCGGCGTCTCCCCCGCGGCCTCGGCCGCGCGGCGCTCGGCGTGGGCGGCGATGTCGCCGAGGTCGAGCGTCGGCCGCTGCTCCTCGGTGCGCCCCTCGGTCGCGGAGGTCTCCGGCCGGCCGGTCGGCCGGCTCGCCCG
>JACIXM010000042.1 GCA_014360395.1 Actinotalea sp. | reverse complement strand
ACCGGGCGGGCGACGCCGTCCTGGCCGACGACCGGCGCGAACCGGTCGGACAGGGGGCGCGGGTCGTCCAGGCGCCGGGTCGCGGCGCCGGAGACGTACGGCTCGGAGTCGTCGAAGTAGAACAGGTCGCGGCCATCGGCCAGGCGGGTCGCGGTGCGGCGGACGGTGGTGGTCGCCGCTGCGGTGCGGGGGGCGTCGTCGGTCGGGGCGGTCACGGCCGGGCGTCTCCGTTCGGCTGGGCGGGGGCGAGGACGAGGCTGCCGACGGCGTCGCGGAGCGCCGGCGCGGCGTCGGGAGGCAGGCCGTCGTCGGTGACGAGCACGTCGACGGCGTCCAGACCGGCGATGCGGCTCAGCGCCACGACGCCGTTCTTGGAGTGGTCCGCGACGACGACGACCTGGCCCGCGCTGGCGATGAGCGCCCGGTCGGTCTCTGCCTCGAGGAGGTTGGGCGTGGTGAGGCCGGCGTCGACGTCGAACCCGTGCACGCCCAGGAGCAGGACGTCCACGCGCAGCGCCTCCAGCGCGCGGGTCGCGACCGGACCGACGAGCGCGTCCGAGGGCGTCCGGGTGCCGCCGACGAGGACGACGGTCAGCCCGTGGTCGTCGGGCAGGTGCAGCGCCTCGGCGGCCGGGAGCGAGTTCGTCACCACGGTCAGCGGCCGCAGTGCCGGATCCTGTGCGATCAGGCCGGCCACGAGTGCCGTCGTCGTCCCGGCGGAGAGGGCGACCGCGCTCCCGGGGGCCACGTGCGCCAGGGCGGCGTGCGCGATGGCGGCCTTCTCCGCGGCGGCGAGGTCGCGCTTGGCGAGGAAGCCGGGCTCGTGGGCGGCATGGCGGGCGTCGACGGCGCCGCCGTGCACCCGCTGGACGAGGCCGCGGCGGACGAGCTCGGAGATGTCCCGGCGCACGGTCATGTCCGACACGTCGAGGCTCGCGACGAGGTCGGCGACGCGCACCGCGCCGTGGGTGCGGATCTGCTGGAGGATCAGGTCCTGCCGCTGCTGTGCGAGCACCCGAACATCATCCACCGCGACCGAACAGAAGGCAACGCCGACGCCGGCGCCGGACCGCCCCCACCTCCCCCGCCACGCACACCCGCCGAGGAAGAGCGAGGGGCTGGGTCAGCGCGCGGTCGGGGTGAGGTTGAGGGAACGGCCCGCCAGCCCGCGGGAGCGGCGGGTCAGGCTCTTCGCGACGTCGCGCAGGACCGCGGCGGCGGGGGAGTCGGGCGCGGTGAGGGTCACCGGCGTCCCGGCGTCGCCGGCCTCGCGCAGCGCGAGGTCGAGCGGGACCTGGCCCAGCAGCGGCACGGACGTGCCCGTCGCCGTGGCGAGGTTGTCCGCGACCGTCTGCCCGCCGCCCGAGCCGAAGACCTCCAGGCGGGAGCCGTCCGGCTGCTCCAGCCAGGACATGTTCTCCACCACGCCGACGACGTGCTGGCGCGTCTGCAGCGCGATCGACCCCGCACGCTCGGCGACCTCGGCCGCGGCGTGCTGCGGCGTGGTGACGACGACGAGCTCGCTGGCCGGCAGCAGCTGCGCGACGGAGATCGCGATGTCGCCGGTCCCCGGCGGGAGGTCCAGGAGCAGGACGTCGAGGTCGCCCCAGAAGACGTCGGCCAGGAACTGCTGGAGCGCGCGGTGCAGCATGGGTCCGCGCCAGACGACGGGGCGGCCGGCGGGGACGAACATGCCGATCGAGATGACCTTCACCCCGTGCGCCACGGGCGGGATGATCATGTCGTCGACCTTGGTCGGCTGCTGCGTGATCCCGAGCATGCCGGGGATGGAGAAGCCGTAGACGTCGGCGTCGACGACGCCGACCGACAGCCCGTCCTGCGCCATGGCGACCGCGAGGTTCGCCGTCACCGAGCTCTTGCCGACGCCGCCCTTGCCGGAGGCGATGGCGTAGACACGCGTGAGGGAGTCCGGCTGCGCGAACGGGATGACCGGCTCGGCCGCGCCACCGCGCAGGGTCGCCCGCAGCTTGGCGCGCTGCTCCTCGTCCATGACGCCCATCCCGACGCGGACCTCGCCGACGCCCTCGAGCTTGCCGACCGCCGCGGTGACGTCCTTGGTGATGGTGTCCCGCAGCGGGCAGCCGCCCGTGGTGAGGTCGATACCCACGTCGACCGTGTACCGGCCGTCGGCGTCCGCGGTGTCGGCGACCTCCACCGAGCGGACCATGCCGAGGTCCGTGATCGGCCGGCGGATCTCGGGGTCCAGGACGGTGGCGAGGGCAGCGGTGACGGCCTCGACGGTGGGGGTGGGCATGCGTCCATCGTAGGTCGGCGTACGCCATGCCTCGTGGGCCGGCCCCGACCGTCCTACCGTGGCGGGATGGACCACGACACCTACGTCCTCGCGGTGCGGCACGAGACCGAGCGGCTCCTCGACGCGCTGTCCTCCGTGGCACCGGACGCCCCGGTGCCGACCGTGGACTGGACGGCCGCGGACCTGCTGTGGCACGTCGCGGAGGTGCAGCACCACTGGGCCGCGGTCGTGCGGGGCGCCGACGGGGAGGCGGTCGTGGCCCAGGAGCGACCGGCCGACCTGGCGGACCTGCGGACGCTCGCCGCGGCGTCCGGCACCGAGCTCGCCACCGCGCTCGTCGAGGCCGCGCCCGACGCCCCGGCCTGGTCCTGGCACGACGACGGCGGCACCGTCGCCTGGGTCGCCCGCCGCCAGGCGCACGAGGCGCTGGTGCACCGCGTCGACGCCGAGCTCACGGCCGGTCGCCCCGTCACCCCGCCCACCGTCGAGCTGGCAGCCGACGGCGTCGACGAGGTGCTCCACGTCATGCTCGACGGCGTCCCCGCCTGGGGGACCTTCACCCCCGACGGCGTCACGGTCCGCCTGGCGTGCACGAACGCCGACGCGGCTCGGGTGCTGAGGCTCGGGCGCTTCACGGGCACCGGCCCGGAGTCCGGCACCGCCTACGACCTCGACGCCGCCGCCGTCGAGCGCGTGGCCGAGGGGCCGGTGGCCGGACCGCCGGAGGACCTCGTCGTCCGCGGCCCCGCCTGGGACCTGGACCTGTGGCTGTGGGGGCGCGGCGGTGCCGACACGCTCGACGTCGACGGACCCGGTGGCCGGGCCCTGCTCGAGCGGGTGCGTGGCCTCATGGCCCAGGCGACGCAGCCAGGGCGCCGTCGTCGTCGCGTCGGTGCAGCCGGCCGGGGCGGCCCGCTCAGCCCCGCGGCCGGGTGCCGCTCTCGCCCCGCGGCGCCGGTGCGGCGTCGTCCTCGGAGCGGTCGGCGCGGGCCTCCTCGAGCTCCTCGAGGAGGTTGCGCAGCTCGGACCGGACGAAGTCGCGGGTGGCGACCTCGCCGAGGGCGATGCGCAGCGACGCCATCTCCCGGGCGAGGAACTCGGTGTCTGCCAGGGACCGCTCGGCGCGGCTGCGGTCCTGCTCGGCGGCGACGCGGTCCCGGTCGTCCTGACGGTTCTGGGCGAGCAGGATCAGGGGCGCGGCGTAGGACGCCTGCAGCGAGAGCATGAGCGTCAGGGCGGTGAAGCCGAACTCGGCGCTGTCGAACCGCAGGTTGGCCGGCCCCCAGCTGTTCCATGCCAGCCAGGCGGCGCAGAACAGCGTGAGGTAGAGCAGGAACCGCGGGGTCCCCATGAACCGCGCGATGCGTTCGGCGATGCGGCCGAAGGCGTCGGGCGCGAAGCGGGGGCGCGGCAGGATCGTCGTGCGGATCTCGCGCGGCTGGTCCAGGCGCTCAGCCACCGGCGGCCTCCCGCTGGGCCTCGCGCTCCGCGTGGAGACGGTCCTGCTCGGCCTGGGCCGCCTCCATCGCGGCGTCCGTGTGCTCCTCCTCGGCCTCGCGCCAGTCGGACGGCAGGAGGTGGTCGAGGACGTCGTCGACGCTCACGGCGCCCAGCAGGCGCCGCTCGGTGTCGAGCACCGGCAGCGCGAGCAGGTTGTACTGCGCGAGCAGACGCGTGAGGGTGCCGAGGCCGGCGTCCGGGGCGACCCACTCGATCTCCGCGTCGAGGAGGCCGCCGATCGGCTCCGCCGGTGCCTCGCGCAGGAGCCGCTGGAAGTGCACGACCCCGAGGAACCGGCCCGTCGGCGTCTCCAGCGGGGGGCGGCAGACGAACACCATGGAGGCCAGGGCGGGGGTGATGTCCTGCCGGCGGATGTGCGCGAGGGCGGCCGCGACCGCCGTCTCCGGGCCGAGGACGACGGGCTCGGTCGTCATGAGACCGCCCGCGGTGTCCTCCCGGTAGGCGAGCAGTCGCCAATTGCGCCATGCCGCCCGAATTGTGGATGACGAGCATGGGCTTCTGATAGCCGTTGTCGCGAAGGTTCAGCTCGAGCGAGGACAGGCCGTGATACATGGCGTTGTGCAGGAAGGCGTCGATGA
>JACIXM010000419.1 GCA_014360395.1 Actinotalea sp. | reverse complement strand
TCTGCTGGACTGGCTGCTCGACAGCGACCCGGCGCTGCGCTGGCAGGTCGAGCGGGACCTCGCGGGCGCACCGCCGCCGGTGTGGCAGGCGACGCGGGCCCGCGTCGCGACGGAGGGCTTCGGGGCGCGGCTGCTCGCGCTGCAGGACCCGGACGGGCAGTGGGCGGGCGGCGCGTACTTCCCGGCCGACTTCGACGTCCACGGCCCCGAGGCGGCCGAGGGCGCCGGCCAGCCGTGGACCGCGACGACGTGGTCGCTGACCTCCCTGCGCGAGTGGGGCGTCGACGCCGCGGTCCTCGGCGACACCGCCGAGCGCCTCGCCGCCAGCAGCCGCTGGGAGTACGACGACCTGCCGTACTGGGGTGGCGAGGTCGACGTCTGCATCAACGCCTGGACCCTCGCGAACGGCGCCTGGCTCGGCGTGGACGTGGACCCGCTCGCGCAGTGGTTCGTCGAGCACCGCCTGCCCGACGGCGGCTGGAACTGCGCGTGGGTCGAGGGGTCGACGCGCTCGTCGTTCCACTCGACCCTCAACGCGGCCCGAGGGCTGCTCGCGTACGAGGCCGCGACGGGCGTGAGGGGTGCGGTGCGCGAGGCCCGGCACGGCGGCGAGGAGTACCTGCTGCAGCGGCGGCTGCTGCACCGGTTGTCGACCGGTGAGGTCGTCGGGCCGTGGGCCACGCGCCTGGCCTACCCGTTCCGCTGGGTCTACAGCGCGCTCAACGCCCTGGATCACGTCCGGGCGGCCGCGCTGCACGACGACGTCGCGCCGGACCCGCGCCTCGCGGAGGCGGTCGAGGTGGTCCGCGCGGCGCGGCAGCCGGACGGCACGTGGCTGCAGGAGCGGCGCCACCCCGGGCGGGTGTGGTTCGAGGTCGACGTCCCGCCCGGCGAGCCGTCCCGCTGGCTGACGTTCCACGCTGCCCGGGTGCTGGCCTGGTGGGACGGCGCCGCGCGCTGAGCGCCACGTGACGGACTTCCGCCGAAGCCTTCGTCGCAGCACGCGCGACAGGCTTCGACCGGCGGATGGTGGGTGGCGGCTGGAGGGTGGCCCGCGGGACCTCCGGCCCTTGCCGACCCTCGCCCCCGGAGGAGCGTGGGAAGCGGAGGCGAGCGCCATGTCCATCCAGCTCCCCGATCGCCGTGCCGCCGACCACCCGGTCATGGCCCCGCCGTGGCAGCCGCCCGAGGGCGCCCCGCCCGCCGGCCATCGCCTCCCGCCGCCGACGACGCCGTGGCAGCAGCCGGACCTGTCGGGCTACGCGTCCGGCCCCGCCGTCGGCGGATCGCCGGGCACCCCGCCGCCCATCCCGCCGGGCCGCGACCACCCGGCGCTGGCGGTCACCGCCCTGGTCCTGGGACTGGTCGAGCTGCTGCTCGTCCTGCCGGTGCTGCTCCTCCTCTCGGAGGCGATCTACCCCCGCCCCGGGTCCGAGGTGTTCGCGGCGGCGATCGCCCTCACGGCACCCGCGGTCGTGGTGGGCGTGATCGCCGTGCGGCGCGGGTCGTTCCGCGGCCTGGCCGTCGCGGGCCTCGTCACGGGTGTGCTCGCGATGCTCGGCGCCCTGGGCCTCCTGGCGCTCGGGCACGCCACGCCCACCCTCGGCTCGACCGTGCAGGGCACCCCCGGCACCGTCGTCGACCCGTTCGACGGGACGACCCTCTTCGACGAGTGGGACGGCGGGGCCGACTCCGGGCGCGTCGAGGACGGCCGCATGGTCATGACGACCGACGGTGACCTCGTCGTCAACTGGGTCAACGTCACCGAGCCACCGCAGACGGTGGCCCTGGAGGTGACGCTCCGTCCGGCGCGAGGGGCGGTCGCGGGCCTCGGCGTCGCGCAGGGGTACGACGCGCTGTACACCGTGCACATCGACCTGGCCGGCACCCTCGTCCTCGTCGACGCCGACGGCGACGGCGACATCCTGGACGTCGCCGGCACCGGGCCGGTCGCCACCGACGGCGCGACCCTCACCCTCACCGTGACCGTCGGGGACGACGGCACGGAGCTGACGGCGGCGCGGACCGACGTCGACGACGCCGGGTCCCTGACGGCACGCGTCGAGGACCGGCCGGTGATCGACCGGCTCTGCATCGTCCTCTTCGACGACGGCGTCGGCAGCGCCTGGTACGACGACTTCCGCGCCGAGTTCTGACCCGACCACCGCCCGCGCCGAGACGACGGCCGGCCGAAGCCTTCGTCGCACCAGCCGCGACAGACGCTTCGGCCCAACGGTGCGTGGGGGTGGGCGGGGTGCGAGGGGTCGGGCTGGGGTGGCGACGGTGCTTCCGGCGGCGTGAGGCGGCTGGGATGCTGCGCGCATGATCACGCTCTCGTGACGCTGGGTCCTGCCGGAGCACCAGCGGCGTTCCCTCACCGAGCTCACCGGCGAGCTCGACCTGCGCGCCGGCGACGCAGCGGCCAAGCGCTCGGCGTTCTGGATCTTCCTGGCGCTGTCCGCGGTCATCGCGACCGCGGGCGTGCTGGCCGACTCCACCGCGACGGTCATCGGCGCGATGATCATCGCCCCGCTGTCCACGCCGATCATGGGGATCGCGCTCGGCCTGGCGAAGGGGTCCCGGGACGGCGCCACATCGTCGCTGGTCACGGTGCTGGTGGGGGCGGCGGGCGTCGTCGTCGTCGGCGTCCTGCTCGCGCTGGTGATGCCGCGCAGCTGGGACCTCCTCGCGAACGCCCAGGTCGCCGGCCGGACGTCGCCCGGGGCGCTGGACCTGCTCGCGGCGATCGCGACGGGTTTCGCCGGGGCGATCGCGCTGGCCCGGCGCGACGTCGCCGCGGTGCTGCCCGGCGTGGCGATCGCCATCTCGCTGGTGCCGCCGCTCGCCGTCGTCGGGGTGTGCCTGGGCCACGGCGCGCCCGGTCTGGCGCTCGGCGCCCTGCTGCTGTTCCTGTCCAACCTCCTCGCGCTCGTGCTCGCCGGGACGCTCGTCTTCGCCGCGACCGGGTACACCGCCGAGGCCGCGGCGGCCCGCGGACGACGCCGCGCCGCGCGCCCGGTGGTCGTGCTGCTCGTCCTCGTCGCGCTCCCGCTCGTGGCCAACTCCGCGGGCGCCTACTACGTCACCGTCATGACCGGGCGGGTCCAGACCGCCGCCGAGGACTGGCTGCGCGACGCCCCGGGCGCCGCGGTGGAGGGCGTCGAGGTGACCGGCGGGCAGATCCGCGTCACCGTGCGCACGCCCGGGACCGTGCCGACGACGGCGCCCCTGGTGGACCGCATCGACGACGCCGTCCCGGGCGGGTTCCCGATCACGGTCGTGACCTCGGTGGGCGAGGAGATCGACGCGCGGGCCGACCGGACGCCTTGAGCGAGGCGCCCGCCGTGCCGATGAGGGGACGACACCGGCGGCGGGGGGCGGCATGCAGGACGGTCACGGGACCGACGACCGGGGGGCGCCGGCACCGACCGCGTGGCGGACGTGGTCCCCGCCGGTGGACCCGCTGAGCGACACACTGGGCGACCCGGTGCACGACCCGGTGGTCGGCCCGGTGCACCACCCGGTGCGTGACCCGCTGGTCGACCCGGACGACGCAGCGGCCGAGCCGGCCTGGCCCGACGCGGCGCCGCTCGTCTGGTACCCGCCGCAGCGGCAGTCGGTGATCCGGATGCCGTTCGTCGTCGCGCTGTTCGCGACGCTGGTGGCGGCCGTGCTGTGGAACGCGGTGGCGGGTGCGTCCGGCCTCGGCGGGGCGCGCGAGACCGCGTCGGTGCACGGCGACGTCGCCCCGGACGTGCCGGCGCGGGCGCGCCCGTTCCGCTCCCCGACCGCGGGCGTGGACGAGCAGCCCACCCGGCTGCTGCCGGCCCCGCTCCTGCCGTACGAGCGCGGCACCTACGCGTTCCTCCAGGTCCAGCGGGACGGCGAGCCGGTCACCTGGTCCCCGTGCCGGCCCATCCGGTACGTCCTCAACACCGCGGGCGCGCCCGACGACTTCGCCGAGAAGGTGCGCGCCGTCGCCGACGAGGTCTCCGCGGCCACGGGCCTGGTCCTGCTCGAGGACGGCACGACGGCGGAGGCGCCCACCCTCGGCCGCGAACCGTTCCAGCCCGAGCGGTACGGGGACCGGTGGGCCCCGGTGCTCATCGCGTTCGCCGACGAGCGCAGCATCGACGTCTTCGACACCGCCGCCGGCGTCGCCTCCCCCCAGCGGGTCACCGTGCGGGGGCGCGCGCACTACGTCTCCGGTGCGGTCTACCTCCACACCGACCTGCTCGACACGTGGCGACGCCCCTGGTCCGAGGCGGCCTGGGTCGCGGTGCTGCGGCATGAGCTCGGCCACCTCGTCGGGCTGGACCACGTCGAGGACAAGGACGAGCTGATGTACCCGACGGCCGGGCACGAGTCGCGCTTCGGGGCCGGCGACCTCGAGGGGCTCGCCGCCCTCGGTCTGGGCCGGTGCGCGCCCCACCTGTGACACGTCGCCGGTCGCGGTGTGCCACCGTGGTGGGGTGGGGGTCGAGCGGGGTGGGCTCGGGACGACGCTCGTGCGGGTCGTCGCCGTCTGCGCGCTCGCCGTCGTCGCGTGGGCGCTGGTGACCGCGGGCGGCGCCGTCCGGCACGGGCACCCGGCCTACGCCGTCGTCCTCACGCTGACGGCGGCCGTGGCCGGCGTCGTGCTCGCGCGCAGCGTGCGGCCCGCGCGGCCCCGCCGACGGCGGCCGACGACGCGCTGGCGGCGCATCCGGTTCGCGCTGGCCGTGGTCGGCGCCGTCATCTGGGTCGCGGTCGTGGCCTGGCTGCGGCCCTTCCCCGCGGTGGAACCGGCACTGGCGGCGATGGCGTCGGACGACGTCGTCGCGGTCGAGCAGTCCTCGACCCGCATCG
>JACIXM010000418.1 GCA_014360395.1 Actinotalea sp. | reverse complement strand
CGGTGGACGGGTGTGGATCTTCATCGAACGTCCATCGAGGACGACGACGCCGCTCCCGCTGCGCCGCCGGGGCAGGACGGGCGCGGCCGTCTTGACCGAACCTCCATCGAACGGTGACGAGGTCCTCGCGGCAGGCGCGGGAGCGTTCCGGTGTCAGCACCCGACGCGCACCGGAGGCGCCGCCGTGACCCCGTTCCCCGAGCCCTGGACGGTCACCCTCGTCCGCAGCGAGGCCTGCCACTTCTGCGACGACGCGCAGGAGGTCCTGCGGGAGCTCGCCCGGGACCACCCGATCCACCTGGCCGTCGTGCCGATCGACTCCCCGGCGGGCCGGGCGCTGGTCGCGGCCCACCGACCCGCCATGAACCCGCTGGTGCTCGTCGACGGCGCGTTCTTCAGCGCCGGCCGGTTCCCGCGCAAGAAGTTCCTGCGGATGCTGCTCGGTGGTCGGGGAGGTCGCGGCGTCGTCGGGCGCCTCCGTGGCGGCGCGTCGCAGGGAAGCGCACCGCGCGGGGCGGCGCCGGGCGCGGTGCCCGCCGCCGCGCCGGGGCGCTGACCCGTGGGTACCGAGCTGCTGGCCACGGGCAGCGTCCTGGCGGCGTTCCTGGCGGGCGGTGTCGCGCTGTTCGCGCCGTGCTGCATCGTCTTCCTCGCGCCCAGCTACCTGGCGGGCGCCGTCAAGAACGCGCGGTGGCGCCTGCTGCCGCTGACGTTCGTGTTCGCCGCCGGGCTCGGCCTCGTGCTCGTGCCGATCACGCTCGGCATGGGCCTCGTCGCCGGCGCCATCGCCAAGTACCACGCGCCGCTGTACTACGCCGGCGCCGCCCTCATGCTCGCGCTCGCGGTCCTGGCGCTGTCGGGCCGCATGTGGTCCTTGCCGTCGGTCCTGCGGGCGCCGGACACCACGCGGGGCGACACCGCGAGCTTCTTCGCGCTCGGTGTGTTCTCCGGGGTGGCGTCCAGCTGCTGCGCGCCGGTGCTGGCCGGCGTGATGACGCTGTCGGTGCTGTCGGGCAGTGCGATCGGCGGGCTGACCCTCGGCGTGGCGTACACGTTCGGCATGGTGTTCCCGCTGTTCGTCATGGCGCTGCTGTGGGACACCGCTCGGCTGGGTGAGCGCCGGTTCCTGCGGCCGCGCGCCGTCCGCTTCCGCGTGGCCGGTCACGTGGTGGCGACCAGCACCCTCAACGTGGCGGTCGCGGTCGCGTTCGTCGTCATGGCCGGGTTCGTCGTCGCGCTGGCGGGTTCCACGCAGATGACGGGCGGCACGGTCGCCCAGGAGCGGGCGAGCACGGCGCTCACCGGGTTCTTCGCGGTGCTCCAGGACGTCCTGGCCCCGGTGCCGGAGCCCGTCCTCGGGCTGCTGCTCGTGGCCCTGGCCGGCGGGTTCGTCTGGGTGACGCTCGCGGACCGCCGTCGTCGTGGTGCGCCCGCAGCCGTCGACGGCGCTCTGCCCGCCGACGACGCCCCGGTCGCCCCGGTCGCCCCGGTGGCCACCGCACCCGACCCGGAGGACCAGGAGGACCGGTCATGACGTCCCGCACCGCGACGCGGCGGATCGCCGCGCAGCAGCAGACCGAGGCGGAGCGGCAGGGTCCCGCGCCCCGCCTGCCCTGGGCGCGCGTCGGCGTCGTGGCGGCGTCGCTGCTCGTCATCGGAGCCCTGGTGACCGTCGGGCTGCTCACCTCCCGGCCCGTGGAGTCCGCGGAGGAGCGGACGGCCCCGCCGTTCACGCTCGCGGCGTCGGACGGGACGACCGTGTCGCTGGCCCAGCTGCGCGGAGGGCCCGTGGTGCTCTACTTCAACGAGGGCGCCGGCTGCGACTCCTGCCTGGTGCAGATGGCCGAGATCGAGAAGGACCCCGCCTTCGCGGAGGCCGGGATCACGGTGCTCCCGATCGTCATGAACACCGCCGAGCAGATCAACGCCGACCGGGTGCGCCTCGGGGTGCAGGCGCCGTTCCTGCTCGACGACGGCCAGGTCTCCGACGCCTACGGGATGCTCGGCACGGGCATGCACGCGGGGTTGCCGGGGCACGGGTTCGTGCTCGTCGACGAGGCCGGGATCCAGCGGTGGTCCGGCTCCTACCCGTCCATGTGGCTGGCACCGGGCGAGCTCCTGCGCATCGTGCAGGACCGGCTCGCCGGGCGCTGATCACCGGTGGCGCCCCGGCGGTGACGTCCTGCGGTGACGCCGCGGGTGGCCCCCGCCGTCAGCGCCCGCCCCACGGGTGCGCCTGCCAGTCGACGACCTGCAGCGGCACCACCAGCACGGGCCGGTGCTGGTGGTGCGACAGGCGCAGCGCGACGGACCCCTCGACGAACTCCCGCATGCGCGCCCCCGCGCCGGGTGCGCGCGTGCCGACGACGAACCCGGCCGCGTCGACTGCCCGGGCCAGGTGGGTCAGCGCCCGGTCGGCGCGGCCGGCGAGGTAGCGCACGTGCCACGGGACCCCGGCGTCGGCGAGCACCTCGACGAGGAACGCCTCGATCTCGGCCTGGCGGGCGCGCCACGCGTCCTGGTCCGGCGCGTCCGGGTCGAGGTCCTCGTGCCACACCGTGCCGTCGGGGTACTCCTCGCGGGTGTAGCGGCCGGGGTCGGCGTAGGCGAGGTACAGGGCGCTCGCGCCGGCCGAGCGCGCCCACTGCGCCGCGGTGAGCGCCACGAGCTCCGGCTGGCCGGGGACGATGCCGACGACGAGCGGGTGCCCGGCCAGGGGCACCATGCGCGACGGGCTGGGTTGGGGGACCTCGTGCGGAGCCACGGTGCGCCTCCTGTCGTCCGCTCTCACCGCCGACGCTAGCCCTGGTGGGCGCGCCGGGGGAGGGACCCGGCGTCGTCCGCACGGGCTCGAGCGGCCGGCAG
>JACIXM010000417.1 GCA_014360395.1 Actinotalea sp. | reverse complement strand
GGAGCCGCCGGCCGCGCCCGGCCGGCCGGGGGTCGAGGCGGACCTGGCGTGGGTGCCGTTCGCCGCGTTCGCGGCCCTGACCCTCCTGCTCGCCCGCCTGGCCGTGCGGCTCAGCGGGCGTCGACCGTCGCCAGCGGGCCGGTGACCGTCCGTCCTCCACTCGTACGGCCGGGGGTTGTGCTCTCGCCCCGGCACGCCCGGCACCGCGCGCGCCTGACCCGTGCGCGCCCCGCGCTCCGGCAGGATCACGCCGAGCGAAGGAGGCGCGGTGGCCATCAACCGCAGGGCAGCGCAGACGGGGATCCGCCGCCGGGTCGAGCTGGACCCGGGCAACATCTGGCGGGTCGGCCTGGTCGTCATCGGCCTGATCGTCCTGTTCGCGGTGGTGCGCTTCGTCCTCGACGTCGGCAGTTCGCTGCTGTTCACCGCCGTCATGGCGTGGTTCTTCTCCCTCGCGATGGAGCCCGCGGTGAGCCGGCTGTCCCAGCGCATGCGGCGGGGCGCGGCGACCGGGCTCGTGGCGCTCGGCGTGGTCGTCTTCCTGGGGCTGTTCTTCGCGCTGTTCGGCCAGCTCGTCGTGGAGCAGGTCGCGAACCTCGTCCGCAGCGTGCCGGACCTCGCGGACAACCTCGTGGCGTGGGTCAACCGCACGTTCGGCACCGACTACGCGATGCAGGACCTCGTCTCGTCCATCGACCTGTCGCCGGAGCGCGCGGCCGGGGTGGCGAGCGACCTGGCCGGCGGCGTCCTGGCGGTCCTCGGCTCCATCGCGGGCGGGATCGCGACCTTCTTCACCTTCGCGCTCCTGCTCTTCTACCTGTCCGCCGACGGCCCTCGTCTGCGGCGCTGGATCGCGTCCCTGTTCCCCCCGGCCCTGCAGCGGACCACGCTGGTCGTCTGGGACACCACTGCCGAGAAGACCGGCCGCTACGTCGCGGCGCGGGTGATCCTGGCCGCGGTGAACTCGACGGCCAGCGGGATCGTCTTCCTGGTCATCGGCTTGCCGTCGTGGCTGGCGCTGGCCCTGTGGACCGGGCTGGTCGCGCAGTTCGTGCCGGCGATCGGCACGTACATCGCGATCGCGCTGCCCGTCCTCGTCGGCCTGCTGAGCCCGAACCCGTGGCTCGGCGTCATCGTCCTGGCCTGGGGGATCGTCTACCAGCAGATCGAGAACCTCACGATCGAGCCGCGGATCAGCGCGCGCGCCGTGAACATCCACCCCGCCGTGAGCTTCGCCTCGGTCATCCTCGGCATCTCGATGTTCGGGGTGGCCGGGGCGCTGCTCGCCATCCCCGTCGTCGCGATGCTGCTGTCGCTGCTGGACCTGTACCGGACCCGGTACGAGCTGCTGCCGGAGCTGCGGCTGGAGCAGGCGGCCGACGACAGGGTCCCCGACGCCGGGTCCGACGACGACGGGCCGGACGGTGCCGGTCCCGACCGGCCTCAGCCGGGCGCGACCGCGGTGTAGACGGTGTTGGCCGAGCGCAGACCCGCCACGGCGCCCGGCACGTCCACGGTGTGCACGGCGACGTCCGCGAAGGCGTTCCGGAGGGTCTCGAGGTAGTCGTCGTCGGGCGGGTCGTCCGACCAGAGCCCGTAGACCCCGCCCGGGGCGAGGTGGCGCTGCACGAGGCGCTGCACGCCGTCGGCCGTGTAGAAGGCGGCGTGGGACGGGTCGAGGACGTGGCGCGGCGAGTGGTCGATGTCCACGACGACCGCATCGAACCGTCGCGGCCCCGGAGCCCCGTCCAGCGCGTCGTCCCCGGCCGCCAGGGCGAAGAAGTCACCCAGCACCAGACGGCACCGGGGGTCACCGGTGAGGCGGGGACCGAGCGGGACGAGCCCCGCCTCGTGCCAGCCGATCACCGGTCGCAGCGCGTCGACGACGACGAGCTCGCCGACGCGGGGGTCGTCGAGCACGGCCGCCGCCGTGAAGCCCAGCCCGAGGCCGCCGACGGCGACGCTCAGCCCCTCGCGCTGCGGTGCCCGGGCCAGAGCCAGTCGGCTCAGGTGCACCTCGCCCGCGGTGAACAGGCTCGACATGAGGTACGCGTCGTCCAGCTTGACCTCGTGGACGTCCGCCCCGGTGCCCGGGTCGACCCGGCGCCGCAGAGCGATGTCACCGATCGGTGTCCGCTCCCGCGCGAGCTCCTCGAAGCGGGCTCGTCGCGGTCGGTCCGTCGGTGGGCTCATGGCCCGAGCCTCCCACGCCGCCGGGCGGCGCCCGTCCGCTGGCCCCGCGGTCAGAGGTCGCCGAGCAGCCGCTCCATCTCGGTGATCTCCGCCTGCTGGTCGTCGATGATGCGTCCGGCGAGCTCGACCGCCTCTGGGTTCTCCCCGTTCTCACGCTGGGTCTCGGACATCTCCACGGCGCCGCGGTGGTGCGCGATCATGAGCTCGAGGAACCGGCGGTCGACGTCGGCGCCGGACAGGCCCCGCAGCTCGGCCATCGCCTCGTCCTGGCTGAGACCGTCCATGTCCATGCCGCCGTGGTCCATCCCGCCGTGCGCGGCCTCGTCGGGCATGTCCTGGTCCCACCGCTGCAGCCACGACGTCATGAGGTCGATCTCCGGCTGCTGGGCGGCCTCGATGCGCTGCGCCAGCGCGCGGACCTCCTCGGTCGTGGCCTCGGCCGCGGCGAAGGCCGCCATCTCGAGCGCACCCTCGTGGTGGATGACCATCATCTGCGCGAACTCGGTGTCCGCGTCGTTGAAGGTGACCGGGTCCGTGCCGGCGGTCTCCTCGGCCACCGGGGCGGTGTCCGTCGTCTCCGTCGTCCCGGCGCAGGCACCCAGCACGAGCGTGAGGGCGAGGGCGCCGGAGGCGGTCACGAGGCGGCGGTGCGGGGTCATGGTTCTCCCAGGGGTGTCGGGGCCGGTCGGGGTGCGACCGGTCGGGTACCCGGTCCACCCTCCGACATGTCCGCGCAGGGGCCCGTCAGGTTCGATGAAGATCCGATGAAGACGGGCCGTTCAGCGGCCGTCGGGGGCCTCGACCACGGTGATCACGCCCCAGTACATGCCCATCCCGCACGTGTAGGAGTACGTGCCGGGCTCGTCGAGCCGGAGCTCGAGGACGTTGAGGCCGGGGCGGAGGACCTGCGGCTGGATGCCGAGGTCCGGCGCCCACAGCGACGCGGCGCAGCTGACGGCGACCGAGTCGATCTCCCAACGGATCGGGACCCCGGCGAGGACCACCGCCTCGTACGGCTCGTAGCCGGTGGCGACCTGCGTGGTGCGGACGGTCTGGAGGTCGTCGGCGACCGTGACGTTCGCCGAGACCTGGGTCGGGAGACCGGAGGGGCCGGCGTCCGTCAGGGAGCCCGGCGCCGGCGCCGCCGCCACGTCCGGGGAGCGTGCCGGCGCAGCCGTCGCGGGCGCGACGAGCGCGGGGGCGAGGATGCCGAGCGCACCGCTGACGTTGACGACGGCGAACGCGAGCACCGCGACCCCGGCGAAGCGGAAGAACCGCGTCGCGAACGCCCCGCGGGCCATCGCGGTCAACCCCCCGATCCCGAGCAGGCCCGGCATGGTCCCCAGCGCGAAGAGCGTCATGATCACCGAGGCGCGCACGGGGTTGCCCGTCGACAGCGCGTACACCTGGACGGCCTGCGTGAACCCGCACGGCAGGAGGAAGGTGCCCGCGCCGAGGAGCGCGGCCCGCCGGTCGGAGTACCGCGACCCGGTCCGGTCCAGGCGCAGGGCGCTCGCCAGCCTGGGCGGCAGCGTGACGCTCGTGCTGCGGGACAGCCGCGGCGACAGCCCGGTCAGCCGCAGCCCGATCCCGGCCATCACCAGGGACACCGCGACCATGAGGAGCGCGACCATCCGGCCGCTCAGGCTCAGCGCCGACCCGACGGCGCCGGTCAGTCCGCCGAGCACCGCGAAACCCGCGAGCCGGCCGAGGTTGAAGGCCAGGTGCGGGCGCATCCGCTCGGCCGCCGAACCGCCCGGGTGCTGCTCCGCGTGACGCGCGGAGACCGCCAGCACCAGCCCGCCCACGAGCGCCATGCACGTGGAGAAGCCGGCGGCGAGCCCCAGGACGACGACGAGCAGGAGGCTCCCGGAGCCGGCGAGCCCGCTGACACGGTCCGCCAGCCCGGTGAGCCCGCTGGTCTCCAGCGCCAGCCCGAGGGCGGTCAGCACCGCCAGGGCGACCGCGAGGTCCCGCCAGACGGTCCGGTCCCGGCTGAGCCAGTCCCGCACGTCCTCGCCGACCTCGTACCCGGCCGCCCGGACCGCGCGGACCAGGGCGCTGCGCGGCACGCGGCCGGTCGTGCGGACCGTGGCCCGGCCCCGCCGGGCCGACACCCGGGCGTCGCGGACCCCGGGGACCCGCTGGAGCGTCGTGATGCGGCGCTCGCACGCCGTGCACGTCATGCCCTGCACGGGCAGCTCGACGGTGGTCGGCATCAGACCGTCTCCTGCTGGGACCACGCGGCGAACCGGCGCAGGCGCAGCGAGTTGGAGACCACGAACACGCTGGAGAACGCCATCGCGGCCCCCGCGACCAGTGGGTTGAGCCGTCCGGAGGCGGCGAGCGGGATCGCCGCGACGTTGTACGCGAACGCCCAGAACAGGTTGCCCTTGATGGTGCGCAGGGTGCGGCGGGCCAGGCGGACGGCGTCGGCGGCGGACCGCAGGTCGCCCCGCACGAGCGTGAGGTCCGACGCCTCGATCGCCGCGTCCGTGCCGGTGCCCATGGACAGGCCGAGGTCGGCCTGCGCGAGCGCGGCCGCGTCGTTGACGCCGTCGCCGACCATCGCGACCGTGCGTCCCTGGGCCTGCAGCCGGCTGACGACGGCGACCTTGTCCTCCGGCAGCACCTCAGCGACGACCTCGTCGATCCCGAGCCCGGCGGCGACGGCGTGCGCGGCGCGGGCGTTGTCCCCGGTGAGGAGGACGGGACGCAGGCCCAGGCGGCGCAGCTGGGCGACCGCCTCCGCGGACGTCGCCTTCACCGAGTCGGCGACGACGAGCACGGCGCGCGCGTGACCGTCCCACGCGACGACGACGGCGGTGCGGCCGGCCTCCTCGGCCTCCGCGAGCGCCGCGGACAGCACCGCAGGGAGCGCGGAGCCCTGCGCCTGCACCCACGCCGCGCGCCCGGCGAGGACCGCACGTCCCTCGACCGTGCCCTCGACCCCGCGCCCCGGGGTGCTGCGGAAGTCCGTCACGTCGCCCAGGACGAGTCCGCGGTCCACCGCGCCGGCCGCGACCGCCGTGGCGATGGGGTGCTCGGAGGCGTTCTCGAGCGTGGCGGCCAGCCGGAGCGCCTCGGTGGCGTCGGTGCCCTCGGCCGGGACGACGTGCTGCAGGGTCATCCGGCCGGTCGTCACCGTGCCGGTCTTGTCCAGGACGACGGTGTCGACCTTGCGCGTGGACTCCAGCACCTCCGGGCCCTTGATGAGGATCCCGAGCTGCGCGCCGCGGCCGGTGCCGACGAGCAGGGCCGTCGGCGTCGCGAGCCCCAGCGCGCAGGGGCAGGCGATGATGAGGACCGCCACCGAGGCCGTGAACGCGGCGACGGTGTCGCCGGTGGTGACCAGCCACGTCACCAGGGTGCTCAGCGAGATGAGGATCACCACGGGCACGAACACCGCGGAGATCCGGTCCGCGAGCCGCTGCACGGCGGCCTTGCCGGACTGCGCCTCGACCACGAGCCGGGCGATCTGCGCCAGCTTGGTGTCCGCGCCCACGCGGGTCGCCTCCACGACGAGCCGCCCGCCCGCGTTGATCGTCGCGCCCGTGACGGGGTCGCCCGGGGCGACCTCCACCGGGACGGACTCCCCGGTCAGCAGCGCCGCGTCGATGGCCGAGGTGCCGTCGACGACGACGCCGTCGGTCGCCACCTTCTCGCCCGGTCGCACCACGAAGCGGTCGCCGACGCCGAGCTCCTCGATCGGCACGCGGACCTCGACCGGTCCGTCCGCGGAGTCCCGGAGCACGGCGACGTCCTTCGCGCCGAGGTCCAGCAACGCCTGCAGAGCCGCACCGGAGCGCCGCTTCGCGTGGGCCTCGAAGTAGCGGCCGAGGAGGATGAACATGGCCAGCGCCGCGGCGATCTCGAGGTAGATGTCGCTGCTGCCCGAGCCGGGCTCGGGGAAGAACGTGAAGTCCATGCGCATGCCCGGCATGCCGGCGTCGCCGAGGAAGAGCGCGTAGACGGACCACAGGAACGCCGCGGTGATCCCCATCGAGATGAGGGTGTCCATCGTCGCGGTGCGGTGCCGGAGGTTCTTCCACGCCGTCGTGTGGAAGGGCAGGGCGCCCCACACGACGACGGGCGCCGCGAGGGTCAGCGAGAGCCACTGCCAGTACTCGAACTGCAGCGCGGGGACCATCGCCATGGCGAGGGTCGGCAGGGTCAGCAGCGTGACCACGACGAGGCGCCGGCGCAGCTGCGCCACGGCGTCGTCGGCAGGTGACGGCGCGGCGTCGTCCGCGTCCGACCCCGGCGCCGCGGGCGGCGCCGGCAGGGTCGCGGTGTAGCCGGCGTCGACCACCGCTGCGACGAGCTGCTCGTCGCTCACCGAGTCCGGCGCCTGGACCGCGGCGGTCTCGACCGCGAAGTTCACCGTCGCGCTCACGCCGTCGATCCGGTTGAGCTTCCGCTCGATCCGCGCCGCGCACGAGCTGCACGTCATCCCGCCGATGGTGAGCTCGACGGTCCGGGTCGCGCCGGACGCCGTGGTGCTCGCTGCGCCGCCCGGCCGGCCGGACGCGTCGGACGACGCGGCGTCGGACGCGGGCGGCGTCGTCGGTGTGGTGGTCATGGTCGCTCCCAGGTGTCGCACGCGGCTCCGGTGAACCGGTCTGCCCGGACCGTAGGGCGGGGGTGCCGGGGCGCGGGTGGGACCACGGGGCGGCCGGGGCGTTCTTCAGCGACTCTTCATCGAGCGGGCCGGGTTCTTCATCCCGGTCGCGGCTTCAGCAGACCTTCATCGATCCCCAGCGGGTTCTTCGCCCCGCTGCCCCAGCCTCGGAGCAGGGCACCGACCGGGGCCCGCGGAGAGAGGAGGAGCCGATGGGTCCGTGGTGCGCGCAGATGGGCGTCGGGGGCTGGGTCGGCATGGGCGTGTTCTGGCTCGTCGTCGTCGCGCTCGTGCTGTGGGGCGTGAGCCGGCTGTTCCCGGCGCACCACTCCACGCCCCGTCAGGTCCTCGACGAGCGGCTGGCGTCGGGGGACATCGACCCGGCGACCTACCGGGCGCTGCGGGAGGAGCTGGACGGGAGCCGCCGCGGGACGTTCAGCGGTCCGGCCTGACGGCGGCGGCCCGCGGCAGCGCGACGACGAACGCGCTGCCGCGGCCCCGGCCCTCGCTGGCGGCGCGGATCGTGCCGCCGTGGGCCTCGACGAGCGCCCTGCTGATCGCCAGACCGATGCCCGACCCGCCGCTGTGCCGGTCCCGCGCGTCGTCGGCGCGGTAGAAGCGCTCGAACACGTGCGGCAGGTGCCGGGCGTCGATGCCCTCGCCCGTGTCCGCGACGGACAGCTCGACGCGCTCCCCGGCCACCCGGCCGCTGAGCGTGACCGCGCCGCCGCGGGGGGTGTGCCGCAGCGCGTTGTCCACGAGGTTCCCGAGCACCTGGGCCATCCGGTCGGGGTCGACGTCGACGTCCGGCAGGTCGTCCGGGGCGTCCACCTCGACGGTGACCCCGGCCGCCTCCGCGCGCGTGCCCGCCGCCGCCGCGGCCCGCGTCAGCAGGTCGGCGGGGCGGTGCGGTGCGGTCTCCAGCCGGGCGTCGCCGCTCTCGGCCCGGGTCACGGCGGCGAGGTCCTCCGCGAGGCGGGTCAGGCGCGCGCCCTGGTCCCGCAGCACCCCGACCGTGGCCGCGTCGAGCGGCACGAGGCCGTCCTCGATGCTCTCGAGCTGGGCCTCCAGGGTCGCGACCGGGGTGCGCAGCTCGTGCGCGACGTCGGACAGCAGCCGGCGGCGCAGGGCCTCGCTCTCGTCCAGGCGAGCCGCCATCTGGTTGAACGCCCCGGCCAGCTCGTCCAGCTCGGGCCCCATCCCGGGGTCCGGGACACGCGCCTCGTACCGGCCCCCGGCGACGAGCCGCGCCGCGGAGGTGAGCTCACCGAGCGAGCGGCCGATGCGCCGCGTCAGGAACAGGCTGACGCCGAGCGCCACGAGGGTCGCCGTCCCGAGCGCGATGAGGAGCGAGAGCGCGCCGGCGGTCAGGAACGCCTCCTCCGCGTGGAGCACGGTGGACTCGCTCGCCGCGGCGTCGCTGCGCTCCATGTGCTCGTGGAAGATCGGCGGCCCGACGACGCCCGCGACGAGCCAGGCGGTGACGCCGGCGGTCGTCAGGACGAGCGCGAGGGCGGTCAGGAGACGGCCGGTCAGGCCCGTGCGGGACGCCGCCTGCGGGGAGCCGGTGGTGCTCATCGCGCGTGCCTCACCGCCCGGTGCCGATGCGGTACCCGACCCCGCGGACGGTGCGGACGTAGCGCTGCTCGGTCGCGCTGTCGCCGAGCTTCTGGCGCACGTGCAGGACGTGGACGTCGACGAGGTGCTCGTCCCCGACCCAGTTGCCGCCCCAGACCGCCTCGATGAGCGCGCTGCGGCTGAGGACCGCGTGCGGGCGGGCGGCGAGGGCCGCCAGCACGTCGAACTCCGTCCGGGTCAGGGCGACCGGCTCGCCGTCGCGGTGCACCTCCCGGGCGGCCGTGTCGATGCGCAGGTCGCCGACGACGAGCGGGGCGACCGGCGGCTCGGCGGGCCGGTCGGACGCGCGGGGCCGGCGCAGCAGGGTGCGGACGCGCGCCATGAGCTCGCGGGGGCTGAACGGCTTCGTCATGTAGTCGTCGGCGCCGACGGACAGCCCGACCAGCGTGTCGACCTCGTCCGCGCGGGCCGTGAGCATGATGACGTAGCAGTCGGAGAAGGTCCGCAGCGACCGGCACACCTCGATGCCGTCCATCCCGGGCAGCCCGAGGTCCAGGACGACGACGTCCGGGTCGAAGGGGCGCACGAGCTCCAGGCCGGCCTCGCCGTCGGCCGCGGTCCGCACCTCGAAGCCGTCCCGCTCGAGGTAGCTGCGGACGACGTCGGCGAGCGCCCGTTCGTCGTCGACGACGAGGGCGCGCCGGGGGACGGCCCCCGGGCTCGTCGCGGGGCCGGCCGCCGGTGGGCTCGCAGGTGTGCTCACCGGCCCATTCTGGGGGCGTCCGGCGGTCGGGGCGCCCAGCACGCGGCGGACGGGTGCGGATCTTCATCGAACGTCCATCGAGGACGCGACGCCGCTCCCGCTGCGCCGCCGGGGCAG
>JACIXM010000416.1 GCA_014360395.1 Actinotalea sp. | reverse complement strand
TCACCAGCAGTAGGTGCCCGGCGAGCATGTTGGCCATGAGACGGACGGTGAGCGTGGCCGGCCGCAGGATGAAGGTCGAGATGATCTCGATCGGCGTCAGGATGACGTAGAGCGGCCACGGCACGCCGGAGGGGAAGAGGCTGGTGCGCAGGTAGCCCACCACGCCGTGGGAGCGGATGCCGGTCCAGATGAAGGCCACGAACGCCGCGGCAGCCAGGAGCAGCGGCACGGCCACGACCGATGTCGAGGCGATGTTGAGCCCCGGCAGGATGCCCGTGATGTTCATCGCCAGGATCGCGAAGAACATCGTCGTCAGCAGCGGGACGTAGGGCCGCGCGTGCTGCTTGCCGAGCACCTCCTCGGCGATGTTGACGCGGACGAAGTCGAGGCCGATCTCGGCCATGCTCTGCCCGCGGGAGGGGACCAGACGCGCCTTGTTCGCCGCCACCCAGAACAGCGCGACGAGGACGAGCACCGAGAACCACCGGACCAGGGTGATGCGGTTGAACTCGAAGATCGTGCCCTCGAAGGCGATGGCCGGCGGGAAGAACTCCGTCATCGAGGGGACCGGGAGGCCACCGTCTCCGGACGCGGCCAGCAACATGTCCGTCGCTGCGGTGATCAGTGCGCACTCCCCAGGTCGAGGCCGACGGGCGCGCAGGCACGACGTCGGACCAGGTCGTTGTGGATCGGCGAAATGCTAACCCATCGCGCGGCCCTCCCGGACCGCCGTCCGGCCCGCGGCGAGGGCCGAAGGTCCCGTTCGCGAACGGTCACCGGGCGCCGCCGCCGTCGACGTAGGGGACGCGGGCCGTGGTCACGGCCCGGTAGTCCAGGACGACCGATCCGAGGACGCCCAGGACGGTGACGACGACGAGCACGGCCGGGTCGAAGAAGTCCGCGTCCCGCAGCAGGACGATGGCGACCAGCAGGAGCAGCGTCTTGACCAACCAGGTGCCCACCAGAGCGCCGCTGGCCACGGTCAGGGAGGAGCGGGCGGTCAGGAGCATCGCCAGCACGGTGCTGCCGCTGAAGACGAGCGCGATCGTCGCCCCGAGGAGCGCCCCCCACACCCCCGCGGAGGGCGGGTCCGCGACGACGAAGCCGACGGCGGAGCCCACGACCGCCAGGAGACCGACGAGGACGACGACGAAGACGAGCGCGCGGCGGAACGCCCCGCGCAGGGGGTCCGGGCCGCCGGGGGCGCCGGGGGGCGTACCGCCGGCCGGCTGGTCGGGGTGGGGCGTGTCGGTCATGGTGTCTCCGGGGGTCGGGCGCGGGGGGCGCGGGACGCGGTCGAGGGGGCGGGGTCACGGCGTCGGCGGCCGATCGGCCCGAGGGTGATCGCCAGGGCGACGGCCGCACCGGCACCGACGACCCACAGGGTGGTGGGGACGGACCACACGGCGAGCGCGGCGCCGCCGAACGAGAACAGCGCTGTCCAGACGTACATGATCAGGACCGCGCGGCGGTGCGAGTGCCCGAGCTGGAGCAGGCGGTGGTGCAGGTGACGCCGGTCGGGGTGGAACGGGCTGCGGCCGGCCCCGAGCCGCCGGACGACGGCCAGCCCCATGTCCAGCAACGGCAGGAGGAGCACGGCGATCGGCAGGAGGATCGGCAGGAAGGCCGGGATGGCCTGGCGCGTCGACACCGCGACGGTGTCGATCTGGCCGGTGACGACGATCGTGGCGGCGGCGATCGTCAGGCCGATGAGCATCGAGCCGGAGTCGCCCATGAAGATGCGCGCGGGGTGGAAGTTGTGCGGCAGGAACCCCAGGCACGCCCCCACGAGGACCGCGACGACGAGCGTGGCCAGGTTGGAGTAGTCGGTGCTGCTGGCCTGGGTCGTCAGCAGGTAGGTGTAGACGAAGAACCCCGTCCCGCCGATCGCGATGAGCCCGGCGGCGAGCCCGTCGAGGCCGTCGACGAAGTTCACGGCGTTGATCGCCACCACGACGGTGAGCACGGTGGCGCCGAGGGAGAAGTAGCTCGAGCCGATCGTCAGGGTGTCGGCGAACGGGATGGCGTAGAGCTGGATCCCGCCGAAGGCGATGAGGCCGGCCGCGAGCACCTGGCCGACCAGCTTGGTGAACCAGTCCAGGTCCCACACGTCGTCCGCGGCGCCCAGCAGCGTCACCGCGCCCGCCCCGGCGAGGATCGCCCACGCCGAGGAGGTCGAGAACACCCCTTCGAGGAACGGCATCCGGGAGGCCAGCAGCATGGCGACGGCCATCCCCAGGAACATCGCCACGCCTCCGAGCCGCGGGGTGGGGACGACGTGGACGTCCCGGTCGCGCACGGCGGTGATCGCGCCGGTGCGCAGCGCGACCCAGCGCACCAGCGGCGTGAGCAGGTACGTCACGGCCGCGGACACCAGGAGCAGCAGCAGGTAGATCCTCACCGGTCCTGGTCCCCCGGTCCGGGGTCCGGCTCCCCGCCCGTGCCCCCTGTGCCGCCCGTGCCGACCGCGCCGTCCGCGGCATCCGTGTCGTCGGCGCCGTCCAGGTCGAGGACGGCGGTCACCGCGCGCAGCGCCACGAGGTCGACGGCGCCGGCGCGCAGGAGGCGCGGCACCGGCACCGTGGCGTCCACGACGGTCGAGCGCTGCGACGCCGGCAGGTCCCCGGCGTCGAGCGCGAGCTGCGCCGCTGCCCCGTGGGCCAGCACCTCCTCGAACCGGCCGGACGGCGCCGCGCCGACCGGGTGCGCGCCGGTCACCGCGAGCGGGCCGGTCCGCCGCAGCAGAGCGAGCGCGGCGGGGTGGTCGGGCATGCGGACGGCGACCGTGGCACCGTCGCCGCCGAGGTCCCACGCCAGGGAGGGCTGGGCGTGCAGGACGAGGGTCAGCGGACCCGGCCAGAAGGCCTCGACGAGCGCCCGGGCGGCCGGCGTGACGTCGGCGCACAGGCCCTCGATCGTGCGCGGGTCCGGGACGAGGACGGGCGGCGGCACGCCGGCGGGTCGGCCGGCCGCCTCGCCCAGCGCGGCGACGGCCTCCGGGGTGAACGGCTCGGCAGCGAGGCCGTAGACGGTGTCGGTGGGGACGACGACCAGGCCGCCCCGACCCAGCACGTTGACCGCCTCGTCCAGGGCCGGCCCCCAGGAGGCCGGGTCCCGGCAGTCCATCACCCTCACGACGGCGAGTCTCGCACGATCATCGCCTCGCCCCGGCGCGCCAGGAGCATCCTGTCCCGCCCGGTCAGGTCGGTCCCGGTCGTCACCGCCTCGAACGCGCCGGCGGCGACGGCCAGGTCCCGGGCGGCCGTCGCCTGGACCTCCGCGTGCTCCATGACGAGCAGGCCACCGGGCCGCAGGAGCCGCGCCGCGGTGCGCACCACCCCGCGGGGGACGTCGAGACCGTCCGGCCCGCCGCCGTACAGCGCGAGGTCCGGGTCGTGGTCGCGGACCTCCGGGTCGACGGGCACCGCGTCCGGGGGGATGTAGGGGGGGTTGCTGACGACGACGTCCACGGTCCCCGCGAGGTCCGCCAGCAGGTCGGGGGCTGTCGCGTCGCCGACGACCAGCCGGTCGAGGCCGGCGCCGGCCCGCTGCGCGTTGCGCCGGGTGAGGTCGACCGCCCGGGGCGACAGGTCCACCGCCGCCACGCGGCTGCCCGGCACCTCGTGGGCCACGGAGACCGCGATGCCGCCGGCCCCGCAGCACAGGTCGACGACGAGGGGCGCGTGGCCCTCCCGGGCCAGGCGCGCCGCCTCGTCGACCGCGCGCTGCGCGACGGCCTCGGTCTCGGGCCGGGGGACGAAGACGCCGGGCTCCACCGCGAGCACGAGGTGACGGAACCCGGTCTCGCCGACGATGTGCTGCAGCGGCTCCCGACGACGGCGACGCTCGACCACCTCGGCGTAGCGCGGCCGGAAGCCGGCCGGCTCGGCCCCGGCGAGCGCCGGTTCGAACCGCGGCACCCCCAGGACGAACGCCGCGAGCGCGGCGGCGTCGTGCTGCGCGGACGGGACGCCGGCCGCCGCCAGGAGCTCCGCTGCGGCGGCGACGACGCGGCGCAACGACGGCGCGTCGTCGCCGGTCCCCCGGCCGGCCGGCCCCCCGGACGGCCGGTCGTGCGGGGGGCTCACGAGGCGGACCCGGCCGCCTCGGCCAGCCGGGCGGCGTCGTCGGCGTCGATCGCGGAGCGGACCACCGGCTCCAGGTCCCCGTCGAGCACCTGGTCGAGGTTGTACGCCTTGTAGCCGGTGCGGTGGTCGACGATCCGGTTCTCGGGGAAGTTGTACGTCCGGATCCGCTCGGACCGGTCGACCGTGCGGACCTGCGAGCGACGGGCCTGCGACGCGGCCGCGGCCACCTCCTCCTGCTGCGCCGCGAGCAGCCGGGCTCGCAGGATCCGCAGCGCCGCCTCCTTGTTCTGCAGCTGCGACTTCTCGTTCTGGCAGGACACGACGATGCCGGTCGGCAGGTGGGTGAGGCGGACCGCGGAGTCGGTGGTGT
Source organism: Actinotalea sp. (assembly GCA_014360395.1). Taxonomy (GTDB): domain Bacteria; phylum Actinomycetota; class Actinomycetes; order Actinomycetales; family Cellulomonadaceae; genus Actinotalea. The sequence continues at coordinate 432 of JACIXM010000416.1, read as the reverse complement.
TGACCGACTGCCCGCCCGGGCCGGAGGACCGGAAGACGTCGACGCGCAGGTCCGCGGGGTCGATGTCGACCTCGGCGACGTCCTCCGCCTCCGGGAGCGCCACGACGCCGGCGGCCGAGGTGTGGATGCGGCCCTGGGACTCGGTGACCGGCACCCGCTGGACGCGGTGGACGCCTCCCTCGTACTTCAGGTGGGCCCAGACGCCGTCCTCGGGCGGGACGGTCCCCCGCGCCTTGACCGCGAGAGTCACGTCCTTGTAGCCACCGAGGTCGGACTGGGTGGACTCGAGCACCTCGGTCCGCCAGCCCTTGCGCTCGGCGTACCGGGTGTACATCCGCAGCAGGTCACCGGCGAACAGGGCGGACTCCTCCCCGCCCTCCCCCGCCTTGATCTCCAGGAGGACGTCGCGAGCGTCGTCGGGGTCACGGGGCA
>JACIXM010000415.1 GCA_014360395.1 Actinotalea sp. | reverse complement strand
TCTCCCCGGGGCCGTGGCGACGGCCCCGGGGCGGTGCGCCCGGGCAAGTCGGGTCAGCCGAGCTCCTTCTGGATACGGGCCCAGTTCTTCTCGAGGTCCTCCAGACCACCGATGTTGAAGAACGCCTGCTCCGCGATGTGGTCGAACTCGCCCTCGGCGATCTTCGCGAACGCCTCGATGGTCTCCGACAGCGGCACCGTGGAGCCGGGCACGCCGGTGAACTGCGTCGCCATGTAGGTGTTCTGCGACAGGAACTGCTGGATGCGGCGCGCCCGCGCGACGACGATCTTGTCCTCCTCGGACAGCTCGTCGACACCGAGGATCGCGATGATGTCCTGCAGCTCCTTGTTGCGCTGGAGGATCGACTTCACGCGCGTCGCGGTCTCGTAGTGCTTCTGACCGACGTAGCGCGGGTCGAGGATCCGCGACGTGGACGCGAGGGGGTCGACCGCGGGGTACAGACCGCGCGAGGCGATCTCACGGGACAGCTCGGTCGTCGCGTCCAGGTGCGCGAACGTCGTCGCCGGCGCGGGGTCGGTGTAGTCGTCCGCAGGGACGTAGATCGCCTGCAGCGACGTGATGGAGTGACCGCGCGTGGAGGTGATGCGCTCCTGGAGCTGGCCCATCTCGTCGGCCAGGTTCGGCTGGTAGCCCACCGCCGACGGCATCCGCCCGAGCAGGGTCGACACCTCCGAGCCGGCCTGCGTGAACCGGAAGATGTTGTCGATGAAGAGCAGGACGTCCTGCTTCTGCACGTCGCGGAAGTACTCGGCCATGGTCAGCGCCGAGAGCGCCACACGCAGACGCGTGCCCGGCGGCTCGTCCATCTGACCGAACACGAGGGCCGTCTGCTTGATGACGCCGGACTCCGTCATCTCCTCGATGAGGTCGTTGCCCTCACGGGTCCGCTCCCCCACGCCGGCGAACACCGACACGCCGCTGTGGTTGTTCGCGACGCGGTAGATCATCTCCTGGATCAGGACCGTCTTGCCGACGCCCGCGCCGCCGAAGAGGCCGATCTTGCCACCCTGGACGTACGGGGTGAGCAGGTCGATGACCTTGATGCCGGTCTCGAACATCTGGGTCTTCGACTCCAGCTGGTCGAAGGCCGGGGGCTTGCGGTGGATCGGCCAGCGCTCGGTCACCTCGAGCTGCTCGCCCTCCTTGAGGTTGAGTACCTCGCCGGTCACGTCGAAGACGTGGCCCTTGGTCACGTCGCCGACCGGCACCGAGATCGGCGCACCGGTGTCACGCACGACGGCGCCGCGGACCAGGCCGTCCGTCGGCTTCAGCGCGATCGCGCGCACCATCGACTCGCCGAGGTGCTGGGCGACCTCGAGTCGGAGGGTGAACGTGCCGCCCTCCTGGCCGAGCGCCGACGTGTCGATGTCGACCTCGAGCGCGTTGTAGATCTCGGGGATGGCATCGGTCGGGAACTTGATGTCGACGACCGGGCCGATCACCCGGGCGACCCGGCCCGTGCCCGGCCCACCCGCGTTCTGGGTGTCGGCCTCGGTGGTGGTGGCAGTCATGTCTCTCTCGCTTCGCTCGACCGGAGCGGGACCCCGGTGGTGTGGTGCGGTCTACTCGTCAGGGTCGCAGGGTCAGGAGGACGCCAGCGCGTCGGCGCCGGACACGATCTCGCTGATCTCCTGCGTGATCTCGGCCTGGCGGGCCTGGTTCGCCAGCCGGGTGTACGTGCGGATGAGGTCCTCCGCGTTCTCCGTGGCAGTGTGCATCGCCCGCTGACGCGAGGCGAGCTCCGAGGCCGCCGCCTGCAGCAGGAAGCTGTAGATGCGGCTCCGGACGTAGCGCGGGAGCAGGGCGTCGAGGACGACGTCCGGGGACGGCTCGAACTCGTACAGCGGCAGCGGCTCCGTACCGGGCTCCGCCACCCCCTCCACGACCTCCAGCGGGAGCATCCGGACGACGCGCGGCGTCTGGGACACCATGTTGACGAACTGGGTGTACACGACGTGCAGCTCGCCGACGGCGTCCTCGCCCTCGGACAGGAAGGCCCCGAGCAGCGTGTCCGCGATCTCGCGGGCGGTGTCGAGCGTGGGGGCGTCCGAGGACCCGGTCCACTGGGCGGCCATCTCCCGGCGGCGGAACGAGAAGTAGGACACACCCCGACGACCGGTCACGTACAGGACGGGCTCCTTGCCCTCCTCCACGAGCTGGTCGACGAGCCGCTCCGCCTCGCGCAGGACCGAGGCGGAGTACGCCCCGGCCATCCCGCGGTCCGCCGTGACGACGAGCACGGCGGCCCGCCGGGAGTCCTCGCGCTCCGTCGTCAGCGGGTGGTCGACGTCCGCGTGGGTCGCGACCGCCGAGACCGCCCGGGTGATGGCGCGGGCGTACGGCGACGCCGCGTCGACCTGCGCCCGGGCCTTGCCGATGCGCGAGGCCGCGATGAGCTCCATCGCGCGGAAGATCTTCTTCAGCGACTGGGTGGACCGGATCCGCTGCCGGTAGACGCGCTGCTGACCTGCCACGCTCAGGCCCTCTTCTGCGCGACGATCTGCTCCTGCTCCACGTCGGCCGTCTCCCCGTCGCCGCCCGAGGGCACCTCGATCTCGGCGTCCGCGCCGTGCTGGAACGTGCCGGCGAACTCGTCGACCGCCTTCTCCAGCGCCGCCTCGGTGTCGTCCGAGAGCTGGCCCGTCTCCTCGATCGTGGTCAGGACGTCGGAGTTGCGCCGCAGGTGGTCGAGCATCTCCCGCTCGAACCGCCGGACGTCCGACAGCGCGACCTTGTCCAGCTTGCCCTTGGTGCCCGCCCAGATGGAGGCCACCTGCTCGGACACCGGGTACGGCGAGTACTGGGGCTGCTTGAGCAGCTCCATGAGGCGCGCACCCCGGGTCAGCTGCTGGCGTGACGCGGCGTCCAGGTCGGAGGCGAACATGGCGAACGCCTCGAGCGAGCGGTACTGCGCGAGGTCGATCTTCAGCGTGCCGGAGACCTTCTTCATCGCCTTGACCTGGGCGGAGCCGCCGACACGGGACACCGAGATGCCGACGTCGACGGCGGGGCGCTGGTCGGCGTTGAACAGGTCGGACTGCAGGAAGATCTGGCCGTCGGTGATCGAGATGACGTTGGTCGGGATGTACGCCGAGACGTCGTTCGCCTTCGTCTCGATCATCGGCAGACCCGTCATCGATCCGGCGCCGAGCTCGTCGTTCAGCTTCGCGCAGCGCTCGAGCAGCCGGGAGTGCAGGTAGAAGACGTCGCCCGGGTACGCCTCGCGGCCCGGCGGGCGGCGCAGCAGCAGGGACACCGCGCGGTACGCCTCGGCCTGCTTCGACAGGTCGTCGAAGATGATCAGGACGTGCTTGCCGCCGTACATCCAGTGCTGGCCGATCGCCGAGCCGGTGTAGGGCGCCAGGTACTTGTAGCCGGCCGGGTCGGACGCGGGAGCCGCGACGATCGTCGTGTACTCCAGCGCGCCGGCCTCCTCGAGGGCGCCACGCACCGAGGCGATCGTCGAGCCCTTCTGCCCGATCGCGACGTAGATGCAGCGCACCTGCTTGGCCGGGTCGCCCGACTCCCAGTTGGCCTTCTGGTTGATGATCGTGTCGATGGCGATGGCCGTCTTGCCCGTCTGGCGGTCGCCGATGATGAGCTGACGCTGGCCACGGCCGATCGGGATCATCGCGTCGATGGCCTTCAGGCCCGTCTGCAGCGGCTCGTGCACGCTCTTGCGCGCCATGACGCCGGGCGCCTGGAGCTCCAGGGCACGCCGGCCCTCCGTCGCGATGTCGCCGAGGCCGTCGATCGGCTTGCCCAGCGGGTCGACGACCCGACCGAGGTAGCCGTCGCCGACGGCCACGGAGAGGACCTCGCCGGTGCGGCGGACCGTCTGGCCCTCCTCGATGCCGGTGAACTCACCGAGCACGACGACGCCGATCTCACGGACGTCGAGGTTCAGCGCGAGGCCGAGCGTGCCGTCCTCGAACTCGAGCAGCTCGTTGGCCATCGTGCCCGGCAGGCCCTCGACCTGCGCGATGCCGTCGCCGGCCAGCGTGACGCGCCCGACCTCTTCGCGGACCGCGCCCTCCGGCTGGTACGACTTCACGAAGCTGTCCAGCGCGGCCCGGATCTCGTCGGGCCTGATCGTCAGCTCAGCCATGTCTCTCTCCTGTCATGACCGCGGGGGCGGTCGCTACGTTCTGCGGGAGCCGCGGAGGGCTCGGTGGGTCAGCCGGCGAGCCGACGTCGGACGTCGTCGAGCCGCGCGAGGACGGTGGCGTCGACCAGCTCCGAGCCGACCTGCACCCGGATACCGCCGATCACGCCGGGCTCCACCGCGACCTGCACGGTCGTGGGGCGCCCGTAGGCCCGCTCGAGGATCTCGGTGAGGCGCTGCACCTGAGCGGCGGTCAGCGGCACGGCCGAGGTGATCTCGGCCATGAGGACCTCCCGGCGCGCGGCGGCCACGGCCAGCACCATGCCGATCCAGGAGGCGACGCTGCGTCCGCGGGGGGCCACGGCCACGCGCTCGACCAGCCGGAGGGTCCCCTCGTGCACCCGTCCCGCGCCGAGCAGGTCGTGCACGAGGGCACGGCGCTGCGGGGCCGCGGCGCGGCGGTCCGTGAGGGCCTGCCGCAGCTCGCGCTGGTCCACGAGCACCCGCTCCAGGCGGAAGAGCTCGTCCTCGACCCGCTCGAGCGAGCCCTCGGACTCGGCTCCGGCGAGCACCGAGACGACGGCGAGGCGCTCGACCTCGTCCAGCAGGCCACGCTCGGTGGCCCACCGGACCCGCGCCAGGCCCTGGAGGAGCTCCGCGACCCGGTCGTCGACCTTGCCGCCGAGGAGCGAGGCCACCAGGGCCGCCTTGGCGTCGCCGCCGCGGGCCGGGTCCGTCAGTGCGCGCCGCAGCGAGCCCGAGCCGTCGAGCGCGTCGAGCACCGTGAAGAGCTCGTCGCCGAGGCGGGCGGCACCCGGGCCTGCACCGCGCAGGACCGGCTCGTAGGCCTCCTCCACGGTGCGGACCGATGGCTGGCTGCTGGCATGCATCAGTGCTCCCGGCTCCCGGTGGTGGCGGACGCCTCGAGCTCGTCGAGGAACCTGTCGATGACCCGCGACTGGCGCGCCTCGTCGGCGAGCGCCTCGCCCACGATCCGCGACGCGAGCTCGGTCGCCAGGGCGCCGACCTCGGCGCGGAGCGCGACCGCGGCCTGCTGCCGCTCGGCCTCGATCTGCCGCTGGGCGTTGTCGAGGATCCGCGCGGCGTCGTCGGACGCCTTCTTGCGCAGGTCCGCGACGATCGCCGAGCCCTCGGCGCGGGCCTCCTCGCGGATGCGCGCGGCCTCCGTCCGGGCCTCGGCCAGCTGCTGGTGGTACTCGGCGAGGGCTGCCTGGGCCTCGGCCTGAGCCGCCTCGGCCCTGGCCAGCCCGCCCTGGATCTTCTCCGCGCGCTCGTCGAGCACCCGGTTGAAGGTGGGCAGCACCTTCTTCCAGAACACCAGCGCGATGATCGCCAGCGCCGCGAGCGAGCCGAAGACGTCGTACAGCGGCGGGATGAAGAGGAAGATCCCCTCCGGGACCTTCTCCGCTGCGAGCACGATCGGTTCGGTCATCAGAGGATCAGACCCGCGACCAGACCGATGAGGCCGAGCGCCTCGACGAGGGCCATGCCGATGAACATGTTGACGCGCAGCTGGCCGGCGACCTCGGGCTGGCGCGCGACGCTCTCCTGCGTCTTCGCGACGAGGAGGCCGATGCCGATGCCGGGGCCGAGCGTCGCCAGGCCGTAGCCGACCGTGGCGATGTTGCCGGTCATCTGCGCGAGCGTGGTGTTGTCCACTGTCTTTCCTTCCATGTTCCCCCGCGCTCACGCGCGGGGCGGGTCCGATCGGTCGAGCACCGGCCGCGGACGCGACCGACGGTGGGTCAGTGCGCTTCCTGCGAGAGGTTGATGTACACCGCAGTCAGCAGCGTGAAGATGTAGGCCTGCAGGGCCGAGATGAAGAGCTCGAAGATGGTGAAGGCGAAGGCCGCCCCGAAGGTCAGGACGCCGACCGCCTTCACCGCACCGGCCGCCTCGAAGAAGAGGTAGTTCGTCAGGCCGAAGAACGTCACCAGCAGCAGGTGCCCGGCGAGCATGTTGGCCATGAGACGGACGGTGAGCGTGGCCGGC
>JACIXM010000414.1 GCA_014360395.1 Actinotalea sp. | reverse complement strand
GCCGAGATCGACCAGCTCCGCCAGGACATCATCGACGGCACGGTCGTCGTGGAGTCCGACGCGTCGCCGCAGGGCTGACGCACCAGCAGCACCAAACGACGGGTGGTGCGCCGTGGACCGGTGCACCACCCGTCGTCGTCACTATGCTTCCAGGGCCGGGGGACGAGGACGTCCGGGCCACAGCCGAGGAGGACCACCGTTGAAGCTGGAGCTTCGCGGGATCACGAAGCGGTTCGGGCCGCTCGTGGCGAACAACGCGATCGACCTGACCGTCGAACCGGGCGAGATCCACGCCCTGCTCGGTGAGAACGGGGCGGGCAAGAGCACCCTGATGAACGTGCTCTACGGGCTCTACGACCCGGACGAGGGCGAGATCCTGGTGGACGACCGGCCGGTCACCTTCGCCGGACCCGGCGACGCGATGGCGGCCGGCATCGGCATGGTGCACCAGCACTTCATGCTCGTGCCGGTCTTCACGGTGGCGGAGAACGTGGTGCTGGGGCACGAGCCGGTGCGCGGAGGCGGGCTCCTGGACCTGGAGCAGGCCCGGCGCAAGGTCCGGGAGATCTCCGACCGCTTCGGGTTCCAGGTGGACCCGGACGCGGTCGTGGAGGACCTGCCCGTCGGCGTGCAGCAGCGGGTCGAGATCATCAAGGCGCTCAGCCGTGACGCGCGCGTCCTCATCCTCGACGAGCCCACCGCCGTCCTCACCCCGCAGGAGACCGACGAGCTCATCGCGATCATGCGGCAGCTCAAGGCAGCGGGCACCTCGATCGTCTTCATCACGCACAAGCTGCGCGAGGTCCGCGCCGTGGCGGACCGGATCACCGTGATCCGTCGCGGTCAGGTCGTGGGCGATGCCACGCCCGACCGGCCCGAGACCGAGCTGGCCTCCCTGATGGTCGGCCGCACCGTGTCCCTGGGCGTCCAGCGCACGGCCCCGGAACTGCGCGAGGGCCGCCTGGAGGTGCGCGACCTCGTCGTCTTCGACCCCAACGGGCTGCGCGTCGTCGACAAGGTGTCGTTCGACGTCACCGGTGGCGAGATCCTCGCCATCGCCGGCGTGCAGGGCAACGGCCAGACCGAGCTGACCGAGGCGATCCTCGGGCTGCAGCCGACCGTCCGGGGCTCCGTGCGCCTCAACGGCAAGGAGCTGCTGGGCCGGAGCGTCGCGCAGGTCCTGCGCGCGGGGGTCGGGTTCGTCCCGGAGGACCGCAGCAAGGACGGGATCGTCAAGGAGTTCTCGATCGCCGAGAACCAGGTCCTGGACCTGCAC
>JACIXM010000413.1 GCA_014360395.1 Actinotalea sp. | reverse complement strand
TGCTGCTGGTGCGTCAGCCCTGCGGCGACGCGTCGGACTCTACGACGACCGTGCCGTCGATGATGTCCTGGCGGAGCTGGTCGATCTCGGCCTTCAGCTCGTCGTCGATCTCACCGTCGAAGTTGTGGAACGGGGAGATGTCCACGCCACCGTTCTCCAGCGTGCCGACGTAGGTCTCGTTGTCGAAGCCGCCGTCGACGGCCGCGGCGATGATGTCGAAGACCGCCGGGCCCATCTGCTTCAGGACGGAGGTCAGGACGACGTCCTGGTACTCCGGAGCGGTCTCGAACCAGTCCTGGTCCACGCCGATGAACACGACGTCGCCCGCCTCCTGGGCGGCGGCAGCCGCACCGGAGCCGACCGGGCCGGCGACGGGCAGGATGACGTCCGCGCCCGCGTCGATGAAGGACCGGGTCAGGTTCTGGCCGGCGGCGATGTCGGAGAAGTTCCCGACGAACTCACCGGACTGAGCGGCCTTGTCCCAGCCGAGGACCTGCACGTCGGCGCCCTTGACCTCGTTGTAGTGCGCGACGCCGTCGGCGAAGCCGTCCATGAAGATCGTCACCGGCGGGATCGGCAGGCCGCCGAAGGTGGCGACGGTGCCGGTCTGGGAGTAGCCCGCGGCGAGGTAGCCGGCGAGGAACGCCGCCTCGGCGGTGTTGAAGAGCACCGGCTTGATGTTCTCGGCGTCGCGGCTGTCGTCCAGCAGCACGAAGCTCGTCTCGGTGTTCGCCTCGGCGGCCTCCAGCGTCGCGTCCGCGAGCAGGAAGCCGACCGTGATCACCATGTCGCAGTCCTGGTTGACCATCGAGTCGATGTTCGGCACGAAGTCGGTCTCGGCCTGCGACTCGGCCTGAGCGGTCTCGATGCCGAGCTCGTCGCGGGCCTGGGTCAGGCCGTTGAACGCCGCCTCGTTGAAGGACGCGTCGTCGAAGCCGCCCTCGTCGGAGACGATGCAGGCCTTGTAGTCGATGCTCTCCTCGCCGCCGGCGTCGGTGCCGGAGGTCTGCTCGGGCTGCTCGGCGCCGGGGGCCGGCTCCTCGGGCGCGGCGCCGCACGCAGCGAGCACCATGGCGGTGGCGGCCGCAAGGACCGCTGCTCGGGTCATTCTCTTCACGGATGCTCCTGTAGCTGGTCGTGGGAGGTCCTGTCCGGTGCCGCGAGGGCTACCGCGCCGCGCCCCCTTGCGCGACGACCCGGCAGGGCCGGTCACTGATGCAGAGGAACAGTAGGCCAGCCGCCTGGCAGTGGCTGTTACCGGGCGGTACCTCGCGGGCCTTCGTTACAGAACTGGTACGTGTCGGCACAGCCCGGACACGGCCTGGGCCCCGGGCCCGCAGGACCTTGGTCCCGGAGCCCGGCGCACCGCGACCAGGCGATGGTGGGGGCGTGAGCGTCAGCGGTCGCCGGCCGGCTCGGCGGGCAGACCGGCCAGCACGGCGACCCGCGCCAGGAGCTGGGCGCCGATGCCGATCGCGCGCTCGTCGACCCGGAAGTCGCCCTGGTGCAGGTCGAGGGCCGGCCCGCCCGGGGCCCGCGTCCCGAGCCGCGCCATCGCACCCGGCGCGCGGGTGAGGAGCCAGGCGAAGTCCTCCCCACCGAGCGACTGCTCGGTCAGCACGACGCCGTCGGCTCCGAGCATGTCCCGACCGGCCCGGTCCAGCAGGCGCGTGGCCGCCTCGTCGTTGACGACCGGCGGCACACCGCGCTGCACGGTGACCTCGGCCTCGACGTCGTAGGGGGCGACCACGTGCTCGACCGCCTCGCGCAGCACCCGGGCGGCCTCCTCCCACGCGCGCGACTCCAGGCAGCGCAACGTGCCCCGCACGTGGCCGGACGCGGGGATGGCGTTCGGCGCCGCGCCGGCGTTGATGATCCCCCAGGTGAGGTTCACGCCGGCGCGCGGGTCCAGCCGCCGCCCGAGCACCGCTGGAACCTCTGTGACGACCTTCCCGAGGGCGAAGACCAGGTCGCCAGTCGCGTGCGGTCGCGACGTGTGCCCGCCGGCCGACGTCAGGGCGACCGTGACGTCGTCGGACGCCGAGGTGATCGCGCCGATGCGGGTGCCGACGTGGCCGACCTCCAGGCGCGGGTCGCAGTGCACGGCGTACACCTGGCCCACGCCGTCCATGGCGCCCGCCTCGATGGCGTCCAGCGCACCCCCGGGCTGGACCTCCTCCGCGGCCTGGAACAGCAGCCGCACGCCCGTCGCGAGCTCCCCCCGCGCGGCCAGCTCGGCCAGGACGAGACCCGCCCCGAGGACGACGGCGGTGTGCACGTCGTGCCCGCACGCGTGCGCCACGCCGGGCGTCGTGGACTCCCACGGCTCACCGCAGCGGTCGGCGACCGGCAGGGCGTCCAGGTCGGCCCGCAGCAGGATGCGGCGGCGGCCGGTGGTCACGGCGCCCGGGCCGATGTCGCAGACCAGGCCGGTGCCGGGGAGCGGTCGCGGCTCGAGCCCCGCGGCGCGCAGGCGGGCCGCGACCAGGTCCGTCGACCGCCGTTCGGTCCGGGCCACCTCCGGGTGGGCGTGGAGGTCGCGGCGCAGGGCGACGAGCTCCGTCTCCAGGGCGTGGACGGCGGCGCGGAGACGCTCGGCGGGCACGGTCGTGGAGGTCTCGATCACCCCACGA
>JACIXM010000412.1 GCA_014360395.1 Actinotalea sp. | reverse complement strand
AGGCGTGCAGGGCACTGACGAGCCCGCACTCGGCGCACAGTCCCACCCCGTAGGAGGCGTTCTCCACGTTGCAGCCGCTGACGACGCGGCCGTCGTCGACGAGCGCCGCCGCGCCCACCGGGAAGTGGGAGTACGGCGCGTACGCGGTGGACATGGCCTCCCGGGCGGCCGCACGCAGCGCCTCCCAGTCGACCCGGTCGGCGCCCCTGGCAGCGCCCTCGGTCCCGGTCATCGTGCGTCCCTCCCCGTCATGACTTGGTGTACGGGATGCCCTCGGCGGCCGGCGGGCGCACCCTCCCGACGAGGCCGGCGACGGCGAAGATCGTCACCAGGTAGGGCGTCATCAGCATGAACTCGCTGGGGATCCCGGCGCCGGCGATGCCGAGGGAGATTCGCAGCTGCTCGGCGAAGCCGAACAGGAGGGCGGCGCCGAGGGCGCCCTTCGGGCTCCACCGGCCGAAGATCATCGCCGCGAGGGCGATGAAGCCCTTGCCCGCGGTCATCTCCTTGCCGAACGCCAGGCCTGCGCCGATGGTGAAGAACGCGCCGCCCAGGCCCGCGATGGCGCCGCCGAGGAGGACGCTCTTGAAGCGGGTCGCGTTGACCTTGATGCCGACCGTGTCCGCCGCCCGCGGGTGCTCGCCGACCGCTCGGACGCGCAGACCCCAGCGCGAGTTGAACAGCATGATCGAGAAGACGATGACGACCACGTAGAGCATGTAGACGATCAGCGTCTGGCGGAAGAGCACCGGCCCGATGATCGGGATCTCCGACAGGATCGGGATGTTGATCCGGGACAGGCCGGGCGGGCGGTTCCAGCGGGACGCGTCGTGCGCGAGCACCGTGGAGAACAGGAAGCCCGTGAGGCCGATCACGAGGACGTTGAGGACGACGCCCACGATGATCTGGTTGACCGCGTACCGGATCGTGAAGATCGCGAGGAGGAGCCCGACGAGCAGGCCCGCGACAGGAGCGGCGACCAGGCCCACGTAGACGCTGCCGCTCAGGGACGCCGCCACCGCCGCCAGGAAGGCGCCGGCGAGCAGCTGGCCCTCGATGGCGATGTTGATGATCCCGGCGCGCTCGCACATGACGCCGGCGAGCGCGCCGAAGGCGATCGGCACGGCCAGGAACAGCGAGCCCTGGAGCAGACCCGTGAACGGGATCGTCGCTCCGGCGACGGCCCACGTCAGGAAGGCCAGCACCCACGCCGCGGCGAACGTGCCCGGCACCCAGCCCGGGGTGCGCAGCCCGGCACGGGTACGCCCGAAGGCGTAGACCGCGAGAGCCACGCACAGCAGCGCGAGCACGAGGGCGGTCAGCCGCGACGGCACACCGATGGGCGTGATCTGGAAGAAGTCCTGCCGGGTCGACAGGGCGAAGGTCGACGTGCCGTCCCGGCCGAACAGGCCGAAGGCCACGAGGGCCACGAGGGCGAAGACCCCGTACCCGATCGGGCCCTTCCAGCTGCGCGGCGCGCGCTCCTCCCCCGTCGGCGCTGTCGACTGCGGGGCCGTGGCGACGGCGGTCATGCCCGGGCCTCCTTCACGGTGGTGGTCGCCGGCCGGCGCTGGCCCGGTGTCGGCAGTCGGAAGATCGAGCGCACCAGCGGCGGCGCGGCGATGAGGAGCACGATGACCGACTGGACGACCAGGACGATGTCGATCGGGGTGCCGGTACGGGACTGCATCGTCACGCCGCCGGCGCGCAGGGCGCCGAACAGGAGACCGGCGAAGAGCACGCCCAGCGGCCGGGACCGGCCGAGCAGCGCGACGGTGATCGCGTCGAACCCGAAGCTGGCCGCGATGCCCGCCGTCAGCACGCGCTCCGTGCCCATGACCTGCGCGGTGCCCGCCAGGCCCGCGAGGCCGCCCGCGATGACCATCACGAGGATGTAGGACCACTCGACGTTGATGCCGGCGGTCCGGGCGGCGTGCGCGTTGTAGCCGACGGCCCGGAACCGGAAACCGACCGTGGAGCGGTTGAGCAGCCACCACACGAACGCCACCGCGGCCAGAGCGACGAGGAAGCCCATGTGCAGACGGAACCCGGAGCCGAGCAGACGGGGGTAGAGCGCGGTGCTCTCGAGCATCGGGCTGATCGGGTTCGCGCTGCCCGGGCGCTGGAACGCGGCCGTCGTCAGCAGGTAGGAGACGAGGTACAGGGCGATGTAGTTGAGCATGATCGTGACGATGACCTCGTGGGCACCGGTCTTGGCCCGCAGCACACCGGGGATCCCGGCCCACAGCGCACCGCCGACGATGCCGGCGACCATCGCGACCAGCACGTGCACGCCGACGGGCAGCTGCAGCGTGAAGCCGATCCAGGCCGCGAAGGTGGCGCCCAGGATGATCTGCCCCTGGGCACCGATGTTGAACAGGGAGGCGCGGAACGCGAGCGCCACCGCGAGCCCGGCGAGGATCAGCGGCGTCGCGACGGTGAGCGTCTCCGTCAGGGGCCGGATCGCCCGGGTGAACGTCGAGGCGTTCGCGTCGAAGACCGCTCCCTGGAAGAGGGCCGCGTAGGCACCGCCGACGGTCTGGCCCACGGCCGCGAACAGGTCACCCGGTCGGGCGAAGAAGTAGCCGGCCGCCTCCTGCACCCGCGGGTCCGCGGCCGCGATGAGCACGGCGCCGACGACGAGGGCGACGACCAGGGCGAGCAGCGAGAGCAGCCACGAGCTCGACAGGATCTGGTGGGCGACGCTGCCGCGGTCCCGCGGCTCGGTGCCGGTGGCCGCCGGCGGCGTCGCCCCGGGCGGGTTGGAGTCGGGCGCAGCCGACGGTGTCTGCTCCCCGGCGTCGGGGCCGGGCGTCGCGCTGCTCACAGCGCTCCTCCTTCGATGGTGCTGCCGACCGAGGTCTCGGTGTGGTGCTGGGCGGCCTGTGCCCGGGCCTCGTCCAGGGGGACGCCGGCCATCATCAGGCCGAGCGTGTCGCGGTCCGTGCCGCCGTCGACGATGCCGACCACCTTGCCGCGGTACATCACCAGGATCCGGTCGGCCAGGGCGAGGACCTCGTCGAGCTCGGTCGAGACGATGATCACCGGGGTGCCGTTGTCCCGTTCGTGCACGACGCGCTCGTGGACGAACTCGATCGACCCGACGTCCAGGCCACGGGTCGGCTGGCTGGCGATGAACAGCTGCAGCGGGCGGGACAGCTCGCGGGCGAGCACCACCTTCTGCTGGTTGCCGCCGGACAGGGAGCCCGCCGCCAGCTCGATCCCGGTCGTGCGGATGTCGAACTCGCCCACGCGGTGCTCGGCGTTCCTGCGGACCTCGCGCGGGCTCATCGACAGGCCGGTCGCGAAGGGCTTCTGGTCGTGCAGGTCCAGGACCAGGTTCTCGGCGATCGAGAACTCCTTGACGATCCCGTCCTTGCTGCGGTCCTCCGGGACG